>JAUSIA010000409.1 GCA_030648225.1 Ignavibacteria bacterium
GGGAAAGTAATTAGAATAGCTGTTTGGGTAATTGATTTTACAGAAAGAAAGCTCGCAGTGGATGCACTGAAAGCAAGCGAAGAAAAATTCAGAGAGCTTGCTGAAAATATTCAGGATATTTTCTGGATCAGGAAAGATAATGAAGTGCTTTACGTTAGCCCTGCTTATGAAATTATCTGCGGAAAAAGCTGTGAAAGTCTTTACCAAAATCCTAATTCATTTTTAGAGGCAATCCATTCTGAGGATATTGGACATGTAATCAACAGTCTCAGCTCAGAGCGATATAAGAAAGATGGTATGTTCGATGAGGAATTCAGAATTGTGCGCCCTGATGGAACAATTAAATGGATCTGGTCCAAAACTTTTCCTGTAATGAAGAACGGAGAAATAATAAGAACTGTAGGAATAGCCGAAGATATTTCTTTAAGGAAAGAATATGAAGCGAAAATTCAGGAGGCACTTGCTAAAGAGAAAGAATTGAACGATCTGAAATCAAGATTCATATCAATGGTCTCTCACGAATTCCGAACTCCTTTGGGACTTATTCTCTCTTCAACTGAATTGCTTCAGAATTATGGGAATAAATGGAATGAGGAAAAAAGAAATGAGCAGTTTGAAAGAATAAAAAAAGCAGTGGATAATCTTACAGGATTAATTAAAGATATTATTGCCTTAAGCGAAGAAGAATCCGGCAAAATAAAAATTACTCCTGTTGAAATTGATATTGTAAGTTTTTTAAAAGAGCTTATTGATGAGGTAAAAAATAGTTTAGAAAAATATCCTGGGATTCATTTTAATACGAAAAAATCATTAGAAGTGTTTGCAGATAAAAAACTGCTTCGCCAGATATTTATGAACCTGATTTCAAATGCAGTTAAATTCACTCCAGACAAAAGAAATGTTTTTGTTGAGCTAACTTACAACAAGAAGATGTTTAATATAAAAATTAAAGATGAAGGGACTGGGATTCCGAACATGTTGGATGTTTTTACTTTATATTTACCTAAAGATAATTCAGACATAAATATTTACCCTTCCATCTTTATCATCAAGATAACATCATAGAATACATCAGTCAAACTTTTTACTATGATTCGGAAATTAGCTATTTATACCTTACTGATAATTTTAAATAAAATTAATAATACTATTAATATGAAAAACCTGCTTGAAAAAGTAACAGCATATAGTGTTGAATATTTATCTTCACTAAAAGAAAGAAGAGTCGCACCTTCAGTAAATGATCTTGAACTTCTGAAGAAGCTTGACCAGCCGCTTCAGGAAAAACCTTTGGAAGCAAAAGAAGTTATTCAGGAACTAAATGAGGTTGGATCAAGAACTGTAGTTGCTAATGCAGGAGGAAGATTTTTTGGATTTGTAATAGGTGGTTCACTTCCAGCTGCCCTGGCTGCTAACTGGTTAGCCGGAACATGGGATCAGAATGCTGGTCTTGCAATAGCAAGTCCCTTTGCCTCTCATATTGAAGATGTCTGTTCAAAATGGCTGGTACAACTACTTCCTGTTGCAAAAGAATCCGCTGCAGGATTTGTTACAGGAGTTACGACTGCAAACTTTTCAGCAATTGTTGCATCCAGGCATGCAATTCTCAAAAAGCAAGGATGGGATGTTGAGGCAAATGGACTTTTTAATGCACCAGAAATAAAAGTAATTGTTGGTGAAGAAGTCCATGGCAGTTTACTGAAAGCTTTAAGTATAGCAGGCCTTGGACATGAGAGATTAATTAAAGTTCCTGTTGATAACCAGGGCAGAATGAAAGCCAATGTATTACCTGAACTGGATGAGAGAACAATTCTTTGTTTGCAGGCAGGAAATGTAAACACAGGTTCATTTGATCCTGCAAAAGAAATTATTCCTTTGGCTAAAAAAAAAGGAGCCTGGGTTCACGTTGATGGTGCTTTCGGATTATGGGCGGGCGCATCTCCTGAATATAAATATCTTACTGAAGGTTATGAGCTTGCAGATTCCTGGGCAACCGATGCACATAAATGGCTTAATGTCCCTTATGACAGCGGAATTGTGCTATTAAAAAATCCTGATAATCTCCGTGCTGCTATGTCAATGCATGGAGCTTATCTTGATCAGGCAGGTGATAGAATTCCTTATCAGTATACACCTGAGTTATCAAGAAAAGCAAGAGGAATTGAGATTTGGGCTGCATTAAGATCTCTTGGGCGCAATGGAGTTGCAGAATTAATTGAAAGTACCTGCAAACATGCAAAAAGGTTTGCAGAAGGATTAAGTAACGCAGGCTATACTATTCTTAATGATGTTGTAATAAACCAGGTTCTTGTTTCTTTTGGTGAGGCTGAAACTACAAATAAAATTATTTCTGAGATTCAGAAAGATGGAACCTGCTGGTGCGGTGGAACTGTATGGCAAGGGAAAACAGCTATGCGTATAAGTGTTTCTTCCTGGGCTACAACAGATGAGGACGTTGAAAAAAGCCTTGCAGCAATAATAAGAATTGCGAAACAGAAGAATGGCTGAATGATTGAATGACTGAATGGTGGAATGATTATTAACTTATATACATTTCATTCACCCAATCATCCATTCATCCATTCATTCAATCAACCTTTTTGATTTCATTAATTCGGCACAAAGAATTGCACCACCTGCAGCACCCCTTATTGTATTATGAGAAATGATTACAAACTTGTAATCGAACAGAGTGTCTTCACGCAATCTTCCGATTGCAACTGCCATCCCCTTATCAATATTCCTGTGGATTCTCGGTTGAGGATAATTTATCTCCTCAAAATAGTGGATAGGATTTTCCGGTGCGGACGGTAATTTTAATTTTTGCGGTTCGGCAGAAAAATTTTCCCAAACTTCTTTTATCTCTTCTACAGAAGTTTTCTTTTTAAACTTTACCTGCACACACTCGGTATGTCCATCCATAACAGCAACACGGTTGCACTGTGCACTAATTTTAATCTTGAGGTTTTCAATACCTCCGTTATTGTACTTTCCAAGAATTTTAAGCGGTTCACTTTCCATTTTAGCTTCTTCCCCACCAATGAACGGAATAACATTATCAATTATATCAAGACTTGAAACACCAGGATAACCCGCACCTGATAATCCCTGCATCGTTACAACACTAACCTGCTCAACACCAAATGCATCAACTAAAGGTTTAAGAGCAAGTACGAGTCCTATTGCGGAACAATTAGGGATAGTAACAATGCACCCTTTACTATACTTCTGCTGTTTAATTAGTTCAAGATGTTCAGGGTTTATTTCCGGTACAAGAAGAGGAACATCATTATCCATCCTGTGATTTTTAGAATTGGATACAACATAATATCCTTTTGATGCAAAGGCTGCTTCCACTTCACCTGCTATTGAGGAATCCAGACCGGAAAATATTAATTTGCTTTTAAGATTTGGTTTACAATTTTTTATAACAAGATCACTAACTTTTCCAGGAATCGGCGTAGATTGGATCCAGTTAACTGCTTCTTTATATTTTTTACCCGCCGACTTTTCTGAAGCAGCAACTTCTTTTACTTCAAACCATGGGTGATTATCAAGCAGTTGAATAAACCTTTGTCCAACGCTGCCTGTTGCCCCAAGAATTGCAACAGGAGTTTTTTCTGATGACATAATTCTCTTTATTGATTCTTAATGTTAAAAATTTTGTTACAAATATAGAGATAGAATATATCCCGCCAAAACAATTAACAAAAGAATGTTAGCTTTGATGGGATTTTTTTAAATTGATAGTGTCTTCTGAAAATCTTTTTCATTACAGGAATAAAAAATGAAATTTAAAATTCTGTTTGTTTTTATAGTTCTCTCCATAAATATCTTTTCACAAAAAATAATTGAAGAATATAAACCGCCGGAAGGTTACTTAAGAATTGGTTCGGAACCTGACCAAATGATACCAATGGTTGAAAAAGGATTCACGCTTATTCTTCCTGAGGGAGAAGTAAATGGAGTTATAGTTGTCCTAACAGGAGAGAGATTTGATTTTAAAGAAGCTGTAAGTAAAAATGGTTCACTTGAGAATGAAGCATTGAAAAAAAATATCGCAATTATACATATCCTTTCCGGTAATCCTCTTGATTTTTATTTTACAAGTGATATAATGACCGATGTTGCCAAAAAACTTCAATCAGTTCTTGCAGATAATAATCTCAAAGGAAAACCAGTTTATTTTTCTGGAATGTCTCTTGCAGGAACAAGAGCATTGAAACTTGCAATCTTCCTGCAAATGAATAAAGAAAAATTCTGGATGCAGCCTGCTGCGGTAGCAATAACTGATGCACCTTTAGATATGGTAAGATTCTGGGATGTTGAGAATCGTGCTGTAATAAATAAGTTTCATCCTGACGTTACAGATGAAGGTAAATGGGTAACTTATCTTCTTAAAGAAAACCTTGGAACTCCTGAAGAAAATTTTAATAACTATGTTGATTACTCCCCTTTTGTTTATGTTGCCGAAGATGGTGGGAATGCTGAACATCTTAGAAATATCCCGGTAAGAGCTTATTATGAAACTGATGTTAACTGGTTTATTGAGAATAGAAGACAGGATTATTACAGCATGAATTCAATTGACATGGCTGCATTGATTAACCAGTTGAAACTTTTAGATAACGAAAACGCTGAACTTATTAGTACCCATCAAAAGCATAATGGCTTTAATGAAGGTTCTTCACTTCATACAGATATCCCGCAAGGCGGGATTGATTATGCAGAACTGATGGATTGGTTTTTATCTTTTCAATATTAATAGCTTGCATTACAAACCCAATTTCTTTAAGAAATTGGGTTTGTTTTTAACATTTTGTGTAAAGTGAATTAATTAAGAATTAATAATAACTCTTAAGGAATTTAAATCCTCACTTAAACATAATTCTACTCCGGAAAAGATTGAAAATCTGCTAATTGCTCTCTGGTTTGATGCAAAAGGTAACCTGCTTAACGGCAAGGCAGGCTGGGATAAAGCATAAAATTACACAGGATATAAATGGAAAAGATGCTGCATGGGTTCATGCTTATCTGCATAGAAAAGAAGGAGATTCAGGAAATGCTTCTTACTGGTATTCAAGAGCAGGTAAATCTTTTTCAAATAAAACTCTTGATGAAGAATGGGAAGAAATTGTTAAAGCATTAATTGAGAAAGAGAAATGACAAAGAATAAAGCTAAAATTCCAGGTGCGATGAGTATTTACCAAAGGATAAGGATTTCTGGATAAATATCGCTAAATAATATTGTTCATCTTGTTAATTAAAAGGAATTTAATTTTTATGGGCAAGCTGACTTTAAAAAAAATAATACAAAATTTAATTCTACTGTTTATCAGTTGCTTATTTGTTGTTGTTATTCTTGAAGTAGCTTTAAGAATTATGAAGGATGACAACTATTATGTCTGGACTCCAAACTTAAAAGCAATTCTAAAGCCATTACCTGATTTATTTCCTGGCATTAAAGGAGAAAGCAGGTTTCTTGTTAATTCGGATGGTTACAGAGGAGATGACATTCCTGAAGATGTGAATTACAAATATTGCAATTGGAGGAAGCACTACTGAATGTGTTTATCTTGACCAGGAAGAAGCGTGGCCATACCTTCTTCAAAAAAATTTATCAGCATCATTAAACAAGTCTGTATGGGTTGGTAATGCAGGTAAAAGCGGAATGACAATTTATGAACATATTGTTCAGACAGAAGAGCTGCTAAAACAATATCCGGACATTGACCTGGTTATTATGTTGATTGGAATAAATGATTTTCAAAAAAGATTAACCTTAAAAGATAAACATAAACCTACAGAAATTGACCAGAAAACTTATTCCAGGGCTTTTGACCGTATGCCGGACTTCAACCCGCATCTTCCTTTTTATAAAAAGACTGAGTTATGGAGTTCACTAAGTAAACTAAAATATCTTTTTATTGAAGTAAAGCATGAACAGGATACTGAGGGAAAGAACCTTTCGGTATGGAGAGAAAACCGGCGGTCTGCCAGTAAAATTCTGAATGAACTTCCGGATTTAACTGTAGCTTTGGATGAATATGAAAAAGCTCTCAGGAGAATTATTAACATTACAAAACAGCATAATGTAAGACTTGTTTTTATAACACAGCCTGTTATATGGTATAAGGATATGCCAAAAGAATTGGAAGATCTTTGCTGGTTTGGAGGTGTTGGTAATTACCAGAATGAAAAAGGGAAAGAATATTTTTCAATTGAAGTATTGGAAAAAGGAATGAGATTATACAATGCGAGGCTCAGGAAAATTTGCAAAGAGAAAAATATTTTTTTAGTTGATCTTGAAGATAAACTCCCTAAAGATACAACTGTTTATTATGATGATTGCCATTATAATGAAAATGGCTCACGGATTGTTGCGGAATTAATTTCTGCTGAAGTGGAGAAAATCCTGAAATAAATTAATACCTGTCCAGCTTAAACTTCTCACCAAGATAAAGTTTTCTTACCTCTTCATCATTGGCAAGATCTTCAGCCCCACCTTGTTTGAAGATTACTCCATTAATAAGGATATAAGCTTTATCAACGATGCTTAATGTTTCATGAACATTATGGTCAGTGATTAAAACACCGATTCCCCTGTTTTTAAGATTGGCAACAATGTTCATTATATCTTCAACTGCAATGGGATCAACACCTGCAAATGGTTCATCCAGAAGAATAAAGTTTGGATCTGTTGCGAGAGCACGTGCTATTTCAGTTCTTCTTCTTTCTCCGCCGCTAAGTTGAAAGCCAAGACTTTTTCTTATCTGTGTAATTGTTAAATCTTCAAGAAGCTGTTCACATTTTTCTTTCCTTTGTTGTGAATTCAGATTTATCATCTCGAGCACAGCAATAATATTATCTTCAACAGAAAGTCTTCTGAAAACTGATGCTTCCTGCGGCAAGTAACCAATTCCCATTCTTGCTCTTTTATACATGGGAATTCCTGTTATATTTTCATTATCAAGGTAGACTTTACCCTCATCGGGTTTAATCATACCGACGATCATGTAAAAAGTTGTAGTCTTGCCAGCACCGTTTGGTCCTAAAAGTCCAACTATCTCTCCTTTAGAAACCTGTATGGATGCTTTGTTTACAACTTTTCTTTTCTTATATATTTTTACTAAATCTTCACTTCGCAGAGTTTTCATAATGTGAAATGGTAAATGTGAAACGGCAAATGTCAATAATGTTAGTTGGTTTTTTCCATTAATTTAGACAGCATCGCAAATATATGATTAACTAAATTACTTAAATCAGTGATAGAATCATTACTAATATAATTTAATCGTAAAGATATTTCTATTTGAGTATCTAATTCAATTAAAGATGAGCGTGAAATTTCATAAAATCTTTTTCTTTCTATAGATGATTTTCTCGAAGCACTTTCAGCAATATTTGAAGCAACAGATACAACAGCCCGTCTCATTTGAGAAATTAAAGCATACAACTCATCTTTAGGATATGATTTTGTCAGGTTATAAATATCAGAAATTAAATCCATACTTAATTTCCAAACATCTAAATTTTTATGACTAAGATTTTAACATTTTTTCCTCCTTTTTATTGTTTATTTCCCATTTGCCGTTTGCCATTTGCCATTTGGCTTAAGAGTTCATTTTTAGTTGGTCTGTTATTATAAAATTTGAATAACGGCAGAGTGAATGTTCTTTCTTTTCCAACTACCTGGTTTTCAGGATAGAATTCGCTTGCAGGTGAACCATATAATCTTACTTCGCTGACTTCCTTCTCATCAAAAACAATTCTTGCTGATTGTGAAGATGATCTTGATAAACCATTAGGTTCATTTTCTTCAAACATATAATAGATGCTGAGAACTCCTCCATAAATTTCAGTGCTCTTTAATTCTCCATCTTCAAAAAATAAAATAACTCTTTCTCCGCTTGTCTGATCAAATCTTTGAGGAAAATTTTCATTCTGTGCAAGGATGAAAGCATTTGCAAAAACTTCAAGCAATCTTATCTGGTTTTCTCTTAAATAAATTGCAACGGAATCTCCTGTTAGTTGAGAATTCTCATACCAAAGAACAGGCTGGCTGGCAGATACATTAACTTTATAAGTAATAATTTTTCCTTCAGCACGCTGATAAAGTGTATAATCATTTCTGCTGGCAAAAAGATCTCTTACTATTCTAACTGAGTCTGTAGCTTTAAATAAATCAATAGTATCCCGCCAGGCTTCCATAATAAAACTTCTGATCACTAATGTATCAATCTTCATTACATCAATAGTATCAGTTTCTCCCAGGCTGAGAGTATCAGTTCTTTTTGAATAAGAAGTATCAATCTGTATGAGCAAAGGATTTTTATCAATTAATGTATAATATTTTTCCGCATAGTCCTCAAGATGATCGCCAAAGATTTGAACATTATTTTCAGGATTGTAAATAGAAACATTACCACTCGCAAAAGTAATTCTCGTTTCTCTGAAATACTCCAGGCTGTCCGCCTGAATAATATTTCCTTCCTGAACAATTCTTACATCATCAACAGCGATCATCCTGTCTTCTTCTTTATAATAAATTAATTCATCCGATGTTAAAGTTGCAGTGGTATCAAAAAGTGTTACATTGCTTTTAAATACGGCTTTATCTTCATCAAAATAATAATCACCTGAATCCGCAGTAAAAATAACTTTCTGGTCATCAAGTTTAACACCTGCAGTAGTTTTTGCTTTTTTCTGATCACCAAAATAATAAGCTTCTTCTGTTGTTATAGTCATGCTATCCTGTTTGGCAACAACATTGCCAATGAGATCAGCTTCATTTCTTGCAATGAACTGAATTGCTTTATTGCATGTAATAACAACATCTCCCTGTGTGAGAACAACATTTCCATAAACCTCACGGACAGTCTCACCATTAATTATTCTTCCAACAAGGCTATCACCGATAACAGTTATATACTCATCCTGTTGTGGATAACTATTAACTACAGATATAATACAAATAAATATTGATGTCAGGTGTTTCATGCTTCTTTAGTTTCCAACTGAGTTCAAGATTAAGTTCAAGCCTGCCTGGTCGGCAGACTGGTTCAAGAAGTAAAAAGTTTCAGGACTTGAACTTACACTTGAACTTGAACTTCACAGCGTATCCCTCCTTGTTACATAAGTAATATTATAAATAACATAATTCTGTAAATGCTGATCAGACTCAAAGCCGTAGCCCTGTATTTTTTCTTTAGGAGAAATTATTGTAACAAATTTATCGGAGACAATTTTTTTATCTGAATTTCTCCATTTAAGTTCATCAGTTTGAATTGTAGTACTATCACTCTCTACAACGACACTATCCATTGCATATAAATCTCTTGTTGCATCATCAACTCTGCCTCTTTCAGCAGTTAGGGTTGTGGTTTTTATTTCTTCTTCATTATAGAAATCTACTTTTATTCCCTTGTCGAGCAGAGTTTCTCGTTTCTCACTAAACATACGCAAATGCCCTGCTTTAAGAATGGCAGTGGTTTTACCAGAATCTGAAAAAAAAACAGTTGCATCCCAGCTTTCCTGTGCGGGAAGTTCCTCAACATTGAGTGACGGGTTGATTGATGGTTTTACTTTTTGATCTGAGCAAGAAGTTAACATTAATAAAATTAGAGCAAAGAGAAGTATTCTCATCTCTGCCTTAAACCAAGATTAACAAGATCGTGAAGATGAATTATACCTACAGGTTTATATCCCTCATCAGTTATTATAAGGGTTGTAATTTTATAATTTTCCATTGTCTGCAAAGCGAAAGAAGCCAGGTAATGATCCCTCATAACTTTGGGATTTTTTGTCATTATATCCTTAGCCTTCAAATCTTTTATATCTAATGTTCGCTCAAGCAATCTTCTTAAGTCCCCATCAGTAATTACACCTTTAAGAATTCCCTCTTTATCAACAACTGTAGTTGTTCCAAGTCTCTTCGAAGTTATTTCAAAAATAACATCTTTAATCGGAGTATCTTCTCTCACTACAGGAACACTATCATCCTTGTGCATTATTTCCTTTATTGAAAGAGAGAGACGTTTGCCCAGACTTCCGCCTGGATGCAAAACTGCAAAATCTTCTTCAGTAAATTCTCTCATCTGGAGTAAGACAACCGCAAGTGCATCTCCCATTACAAGTGCAGCAGTTGTTGAGGAAGTTGGAGCAAGATCAAGAGGGCAGGCTTCTTCTTTAACACTGATATCGAGAAAAACATCACACTCAGATTCAAGCCTGCTGTTCCTGCTTCCTCCCATTGCAATAAGTTTAACATTAAGTCTTTTCAGCATCGGTATAAGGATGGCAAGCTCTTCTGTTGCACCACTTTTTGAAATTAAAATTACCACATCTTCTTTTCTTACCATTCCAAGATCACCATGAAGCGCATCACTCGGATGAAGATAAATTGAAGCTGTACCTGTTGAGTTTAATGTAGCAACAATCTTTCTTGCAATTAATCCCGATTTCCCCATTCCGGTTAAAATAACTCTTCCTTTACACTCAAATAAAATTTTTACAGCTTTAACAAACTCATCATCTATACTTTCAAGAAGATCAGCAACTGCGCTTGTTTCAATCTTAATTACTTCTTTACCTTTATTTTTAATTTCTTCGTTAGTCAATTTTTACCTTTCCTGAAGAGTGAGAAAAATTTTTTTTCTTTT
>JAUSIA010000395.1 GCA_030648225.1 Ignavibacteria bacterium
AACCATTATTATTTGTATATGGAACTTGACCCATAAGATTTGCATTGTCATCCCAAAAGGTTCCATTAAAAACATCATTATTACCTGATCCGTTGTCAGTAGTCAGGGTTACCACAGTTCCTGCAGGAGATTTTAAAGTAATATCCAAATCAGCAGCATAAGAATGTCTGAGCCATGTTGTAAGATCAACATCCAATAAATAATCATCCAGACCAGAAACATTTATTATTATTGAATCAACAGAAATAATTGTTGGAATTTGCAGGTCATTATTATTAACAAAAGTTGTAGTCAAAATTGTTGGAACAATAGAAGATGTTGTAATATCAATTGACCAGCCATTTAAAAAACCGCCATCATCATCTGCATCATCACTTATTGTGAGAAGCCACCATCCATTTGGGTTTTCTCCCATAAAAAGAGAAAAACTTTCTTCAGGAACTAAAGGGGAAGCAGTAGTTTGATTAGTGTATGAATGATCTGTTACCAACCCGGAATTATTTGAGTAAGGAACCTGTCCTCCCGGGTTTGCCTGATCATCCCAGATAGTTCCATTAAAAATATCTGAGTTATTAGTTCCATTATCTGTTGTAACTGTAACAACCTTTCCTGAAGGTGATCTTAAAGTTATATCAAGATCAGAGCAATATGAATGTGTTATGAATGTCTGAAGATTAAGATCATAAAGCCAGGTATCAACACCTGAAACCAAAATTGAGTCCGAAACTGTAGAGACAAGATTGGGAATAACAACTGTATCACTGCTTGAAAAGGTTGTTGTGTTAAATTCATCAGTCGGCAGAAATAGAGATTTTCCTTGAGGATGATTATAACCATTTGCATTATTGATATTTTCGAAATGCCATTCACCATTGAAGAATTTCATATCATTTATTAATGGAGAGGATTTTTCTTGTGAGAATAGTAAAGAAGAAGTAAAGAAAATTAGATAAATGAATAAAGATGAAATTTTGTAAAGATGTCTCATTTATAAACCTTTTTTTTTTATTGATTACTTGATTTTTTTGTGATTTTAGAGGCAATAATCCTGCCATCTGAGTGAATTGTTTTTTTATTTTATTGAAGTAATTGGGAGGTAAATTTTAGAAAAGGAGTAAAAATCTCTACAAAAAAACATTTAATTCAAGTTAAAAGGATGACAAAGCCGGATAAAACTTTAGCGGAAATGGAGGGACAGACTACGCTAAAGCTTCGTCTGTTAAAATTCTTTTTTTAAGAATGGCTTTACCTGAACCAGTTTTAAAATACTTCTCTAGTGATCTTGCTTTTTGTTCTGTTTTAACTGCTACATATGCTTCTAAATAAAAAGGTTTATAAGGAGCTGTGGATTGAGAGATACCTAGATTATGTTCTTCAATTCTTCTTTCAAGATTATTAGTTGATCCTATATAAATGAAATTATTGTTTATACTTTTAATTATATAAACGTACCACATTTTTTACCTCAAATATTGTTAGCAAAAAAGATTCGTTGGCATCAGTAAAAATTTGGCGAAGCCAAACGAAGCTACACTTCACGAAAACGTTTCGTGTAGTGAACGCTTGGCGTAGTTTGGCGGAAAGGGAGGGATTTGAACCCTCGGTACGCGTTAACGTACACACGCTTTCCAGGCGTGCCAGTTAAACCACTCCTGCACCTTTCCGAATATTTAGTAATTGTTTATCTAGCCAAACTCTTCCTTGTCCGGATTTTAAGAATTTCTCTCTCTTTAACGCTTCGGTTTTTGTTAGAAATTTCTCCTGGTAAATTAATATCCAAGGGATTCCACCTTTAGTAAATTTATTTTGTCCACGATTATGTTCACAGAGTCTTTTTTCAACTTTTTCCGTTGATCCTACATATCTCTTATTTATTTTTGCACTCCAAAGAACATAAATATAATTCATAATTTTAGCTCACTTGCCAGTTTCCGCCAAAGGCGGATCAGCCTCCGGCTGAAAACCACTCCTGCACCTTTCCAATCTGATTAAAACCACTCCTGTATCTTTCCAAAGAGGCTTCAAATATAAATATTTTGATCCTCTTACCAAAGAATAATTCTTCTCTTCTTTGCTAATATTATTTGTAATGAATTATCTTTGCTATTATGGTTCTGCTTATTCTGTTTAAATCATTTCTTGCATTGGTTTCAGCACTGTTTGGTGTTGGATTAACATTCATTATTAAATTGAACCACAAAAAACTCTGTGTGTTAATTTCTTTATCTGCAGGCGCATTACTTGGTGCTGCTGCTTTTACCCTAATACCTGAATCTTCTAAACAACTTAACATCCTGGAACTTTTTTTTAGTGTATTATCAGGTTACTTAGTCTTCCTGGTAATCAGCAGATATTATTCTCATGTTTGTCCTGCCTGTTCTGCATCTCACTTTGATGAACGGACCACAAAAAAATTCTCAGAAATTTTTTTCACTTTGTTTACTGCACTTGCTTTTCATTCACTTCTTGATGGTGCTGCAATCTCGGCCGGTGATTTACAAAATCATGAAGAACAAAGTTCCATTTTCCTGGCAATTTTAACTCATAAATTTCCGGAAGGATTAGCACTTGCTTCTCTTATGTTAGGTGCAGGATTAAAAAAAACTAAAATAATTTTATACGCAGCTTTGGTTGAAGCAACTACTCTTTTAGGTTCACTTGTGGGAATTTTCCTTTTAAAGGAAGGAATTTCTTTTTTCTGGATTAGCCTTCTGATGGCTCATATTGCCGGAGGTTTTATATATCTTGCTATACATGCTGTTATGGGTGAAATGTTACGGAACCATAGAACTCTTGTTGTTACATCTTTGCTTTCAGGATTTTTATTAATCCTATTTGTTCATACACTAATTGACTGAAAAGGATTTATTATTTTTAATTAGTAATGTAACACAAAAATCTTAATCTTACTCTTAATCCTAATCGTACTCGATTTTAATCTGATTAAGAGTATGATTAAGATTACAATTATGACTAAGAGCTAATAAAATTTAATAATGTTATGGAGAGATGCTAGAGTGGTTGAATAGGCTGGTCTCGAAAACCAGTGTGGTACTTGTTGCCCCGAGGGTTCGAATCCCTCTCTCTCCGCCAGATAACAAAGATTTTTAAGAATTTAATCGTAGGCAGCATCAGTTATGATTTGGGAGACATTCTATCTTATAAATTATTAATCAGAGAGAATCCTTTTACTCATCTTCCTTTGAAATAAAAATTTCCTTTTGACAACTGCACACTTTGGTGCTGAAGCAAAAAAGTAGATCAATATCAGAAAAGAAGGTAATGTGAATGACCCGTAAAAAATTAAAATGTAAAGCATTCCTGCCTCTTAATAATGTATAGGATATTAAATGGACATTATTAGTTCAACAATTAGAATGCCATTGAAGGAGTAATAAATTAAATTGTCTAAAAATGCTTTTTCCAATCAATAAAACGGATTGAATCTCCATCAGATTCGAATATCAAAGCCCCATATTTATCAGTCCGGTAAATTTCTGAACCAAAATCTTCCAACCTGTTTACAACCTCTGCCGAAGGATGATTAAACTTATTCAA
>JAUSIA010000433.1 GCA_030648225.1 Ignavibacteria bacterium
AGAAAGCATTTTTATCCTGTTTTTCTTCAAGATAATTAAGCTCCCTCTGTAATTTTCTATAATTGTTTAACCTTGATACATCAATAATTCCTTTTTCAATTGCAACAATTATAGCACAGCCTTTTTCGTTTGTGTGATTGCAATTACTAAACTTACATTGTAAGGCAAGTGATTCAATTTCATCAAAGAGATTACTAAGTCCTTCATCTGCATTCCACAATTGAAGTTCACGCATACCGGGAGTATCAATTATAATTCCTCCACCCGGAATCATAATCATTTCCCTTCTTGTAGTTGTATGTCTGCCTTTATTTA
The DNA here is from genome assembly GCA_030648225.1 of Ignavibacteria bacterium. GTDB lineage: Bacteria > Bacteroidota > Ignavibacteria > Ignavibacteriales > Ignavibacteriaceae > RBG-16-34-14. The sequence goes on from JAUSIA010000433.1 coordinate 316, forward strand.
CTGCTTCACTTATCTCACTTGTCTTTAATAATTCTTTCCCTGCAAGAGAATTAATTATTGTTGATTTCCCAACTCCGGACGAACCAATAAAAACTCCGGTTATACCTTCAGCAAGAATATTTTTTATTTCTTTTACTCCATTTACGATTAGGAGTATAATTAAGATTACGATTACGAATTAATGCGCAACAATTATTATTGGGCATTTATGGATTAAAGCAGGAAGGATGCACTACAACCGTAAAGCTGCAAAGCGTCTGGTTGTTTTGGTGAAACAGAAAATCTTTGCCATGTAAACTATAACCCAAAGCTTGGAATAATGGAATTTTGGAATAATAAGAAAATTTTAAAAACATTATTCCATCACTCCAATATTCCATTATTCCAGATACCAATTTCTAATTCTGCTCAGAATATTTCTCTTTCAACTTACTCTTAAACACCTTTTCAAATTTTTCAACTTTAGGACCAATTACAAAAGCGCAGTATCCCTGGTTGGAATTATTCTCATAATAATCCTGATGATAATCTTCTGCAGGGTAATAATTATTTAAAGGCGATATCTCTGTTACAATAGAATTATCCCACGCAGCTGATTTATCAAGTTCAGCTTTGTAATATTCAGCTTTTTTTTTCTGCTCATCATTATGATAGAAAATTACCGAACGGTATTGTGTACCTACATCTGTACCTTGCCTGTTTAAAGTTGTCGGGTCGTGTGTCTTGAAAAATATCTCAAGCAGTTCATCATAAGAAACAACTTTTGGATCATATCCAATCTGAATTACCTCAGCATGTCCTGTTGTTCCATCGCAAACCTGTTTATATGTAGGATTTTTTACATGACCTCCTGCATAACCAGACATTACTGTATGCACACCTTCTACTCTTTCATAAATTGCTTCGGTACACCAGAAACATCCTCCGCCAAAGGTTGCCTTTTCAAGATTTAAATTCTGAGTCGAATCCATTCCGATCATCTCACTTTCTTTATTTATAGATTTAACTTCCTTGCAGTTGTAACCGGAAATGCTGCTTAGGAAAGTTAATAAACTGATAATTAAAATATTTTTTCTCATAAAGCGTCCTGTTTTTTTACAAGTAAATATCTTTAAGTCTTGTTACAGAGTTATAACAAAATAATAACATTTGGTTAAAAAATCTCTGTTACAAAAAATCCTTTAACGAGATAATGCTTAATTTTACAATGTTAATTTTATTGAAAGTCTACGGAGAAAAAATGAAACTTCTATTAACCATAATTATCTTATTAAGCTTTACAGTCTTCCCGCAGGAAAAAATAAAACTTACTTTAGAAGAAAGTATTAAGATTGGTTTAGAGAAGAGCAGGAGAATTAATATATCTAAAATGAAACTGATGAAAGCCGAAGCAAAATTAAGTGAAGTAAACACCGAAAGGCTTCCTTCATTAAACTTCTCAGCAAGCTATACAAGGTTAAGCGATATTGATCCTTTCTCTATCAATACGCAATTCGGAAACTTTAGCATTATTGAAAACATACCAAACAGTTTCAATCTCAGGCTTTCATTAAGGCAGCCTCTTTTTACGGGATTCAGATTAAAGAGTGCATCTGAGATTGCAGAGTATAATTTACTTGCGGCTGAGGAAGAGCTGACACAAGCCGAACAGGATCTGATGCTTGACATAAAAACAGCTTACTGGAATTTGTATAAAGCAATTATGCTTAAAAAAATTGTTGATGAAAATGTTGAACAGATAAAAGTTCATTTAACCGATGTAGAGAATTTTTTAAATGAAGGTCTTGCAACAAACAATGACCTGTTAAAAGTAAAAGTTCAGCTTGGTGAAGTACAACTTAGACAAATTGATGTTGTAAACCTGATTAAACTTGCAATGTTAAATCTCAATAATTTAATTGAACTCCCATTAACAACAGAGATCGAAATTGCTGAAGAATTGCCTGAACAATCAGCCACAGGCGGAGATGATCTTGAAAATCTTAAAGAGAAAGCATGGCAAAACAGACCGGAGCTTAAAGCAATGGAATACAGAGTTAAAGCAGGAGAAACAGGAATTGATGTTGCTCAGTCTGGTTGGTATCCGCAATTATTTTTAAATGGAAACTACTATTATGCAAATCCAAACCAGAGATATTTTCCGCCTGATGATAAATTCCGGGATAGCTGGGATGTTAGTGTTACGCTTTCATTTGATATCTGGAACTGGAATAAAACCGGGCATCAGACAATGCAGGCAGAAGCAGACTTTGAACAAGTAAAAGATAACTACAAAATTCTAAAGGATGCCATATCTCTCCAGGTTACACAGAATTATTTAAATCTTATTCAGATAAAGGAGAAACTTGTGGTATCTAAAACAAGTGTTGAGCAAGCCGAAGAGAATTACCGTGTTGCAAGTGAATTGTATAAAGAAGGTTTACTGCTTAACTCAGAACTGCTTGATGTTGAAGTTGCTCTGCTGCAGATAAAAACAAATTATATACAAACAGTAATTGATTATGAAATTGCAAAAGCAAAATTAGAGAGAGCGGTTGGAGAATAGAATGCTCTTCTTATGTTAAATTAACTTTAGCTCAAGACTGAAGGGAAAATTGTATTAGCTGGCCCTGTTGAGGAAGATGTAGAATTAAAAGGTATTTGTATCTATAATCTTACCGATCTATTAGATTAGTCATTTATTTTGTGCGGTCACTAAAATGACGTGACCGCACTATATTAATAAAAATAATTTCACTTCATTAAAATTTCCTTCTTTCCAACAAACCAACTCTTTCTTATTTTTATCCCACTAACAAATCCGGATTTACACACATGCACAACAAAATACTCTCCTTAATCTTCGTCCTTTTTTCCTTCATAAATATTTATTCCCAGACAGAAATTCCCTCATTCATAACAGACAGCCTTGATGCTTATGTTGAAAAAGCACTTACTACCTGGCAGATTCCTGGTGTTGCAGTATGTGTTGTTAAAGATGGAGAGGTTGTAGTTATGAAAGGATATGGCGTTTGTGAAGAAGGTAAAAATGATAAGGTTGATGAGAATACTTTATTTATGATCGGTTCAAATACAAAAGCTTTTACAACAACTGCGCTTGCGATGCTTGAACATGATGGGAAATGTGCCTTTGATGATAAAGTTCAAAAGTGGCTGCCGGATTTTACAATGAAAGATCCCTGGGTTACAAAAGAATTAAATCTTACAGATATAGTCTCTCACAGGATGGGAATGGAAACTTTCCAGGGAGACTTTATGTATTGGACATCCGATTTAACAATGGATGAAGTTATCCGGAAGTTTGGACAGCTTACACCAATGTACAGCTTTAGAACAACATGGGGATATACAAATGCAGGTTATGCAATTGCTGGTAAAATTATAGAAAAGATAAGCGGCAAAACCTGGAGTGAATTCCTTAAAGAAAGAATTATTTCTCCTTTAAATATGAACAGAACTTTAGCTTTATCGGAAGAAATAAAGAATGCAGAAAATGTTGCAGCTCCACATACAACTGTTGATGGAGTAACTGTCCCGGTTCCAATCCCTGATATTGATAATCTTGCACCCGCAGGAAGCATCAGCTCTTCTGTTAAAGATATGAGCAACTGGCTTATTGCGCAGCTTAACAACGGCAAACTTGATGAAGAAGAAATTATTCCGCCTTCTGTAATTAAAAAAACCAGACAGCCCTCATCAATAGTAAGAAGAATTTCGCATCCTTTTAATAAGCAGCATTACAGCTTGTATGCTCTTGGTTGGGGACTTGAGGATTATGAAGGAAGAGAACTTGTAGAGCATACGGGCGGTGTAAACGGGTTTGTTACCTCTGTTACTTTAGTTCCTGAAGAAAATCTTGGAGTTGTTGTTTTAACAAATACAGGTCAGAATGGATTGTTTGTTGCTCTCAAATGGGAAATTATAGATGCATTCCTCGGACTTCCTTACAGGAATTACAGTGAAACTTTTTTTGAAAGGTTTGGTGCAGGCAGAAAGAATGAGGAAAAAAGAACCGCTGAACTTCGTGATTCTGTAGATATGGATTTAACTCCATCTCTTGCTCTTAATGATTACAGCGGGAGATATCTGCATGATGTTTACGGTTATATTGATATTACAAGAAACGGAGATCTGCTTGAGATGAGTTTTGAACATCATTCAAATCTGAAAGGAAAGTTGGAAAGCCTTGGTGAAAACAGATTTCTCTGCACATACAGCGATCCGATGTATGGCATAAGAGTTATCCCATTTGTAACTGAAGGAAATAAAGTTAAATCATTCACTCTTAGTGTGCATCCTTTTGTTGAGTTTACTACTTATGATTTTGTGAAAAATTGAATGATATAAAAACATTATTCACTCTCAAAATTCTTCGGTTCCCAATCCAGCCCTTCGCAAGGAATGTAATCCAAAGTTGGATGCTTATCATACTTGATACACAATACAGCACTCTTATCAAAATGCTTACAGCTTGAACAGAGAGATGATTCAAGAATGCTTTTATTTTTCTCTTCAAATCTTTTATAACTCAGGATTGCCGGATGAATTACAATTCCGTATAAAACAAAAACAACAGTAATCCACCAGATGGAATAATCTAAATAACCCTTTAAAACCCACACTAAAGGAATGGAAACTGCTAATCGTATAAGTGTCCAGAAAACTATATCGCCCATTAAATACCTGAATTATTCAATTTAAGATTGATAACTATAATTTAAAATCATACGTTATAAAGCAAATTGTGTTATTTTAATTAATATCTTCTTATTTTTATGCCTGAATAAAATATTTCAATTAGGACGATAGATTAGAAGATTAGTAAGTTTAGGAGAGTGAGCGCGGGTGGTTTCGAACCACCGACCCTCTGCTTAAAAGGCAGATGCTCTACCCCTGAGCTACGCGCCCTTAAATTAATGCGTGCAAATATAAATAAATGACTTTGGTATATCAAATTTTGAATGAATTCTAAAACAATTATTATAAATGGGTAATATGTCAAAAAATGCAAAAATACTTGTCTGTGATGATGATGAAACTTTGTGTTATTTGTTAAAGGAACAGCTTTTAGAAGAAGGTTTTTCTGTTGATGCTGTGTATGATGGAAGTTATGCTATAGATGCTGTTAAAAAGAAACATTATGATGTATTGCTTCTTGATTTAAATATGAAGGGAACTTCAGGAGAGGAAGTTTTAAAATTTGTATCCGATTATAGTACCTCTCTCCAGACTGTTATTCTTACTGCCCAGTCTGAAATAAGAAAAGCTATTGATTGCATAAAACTGGGAGCTTATGATTTTATAACCAAGCCTTATAATTTTGATGAGCTTGTTCTTGCGGTAAACCGAGCAATAGAACATAAAGAACTACTCGTTAAAACAACTATTCTTTCAAACCAGATAAATAAAAAATCTTCCAGCAACATTATTGGCGAAAGCCAGGAACTCCACAGGGTTATAAATCTTGCCAACAAAGCTGCAATGTCCGATTCAAATATTCTTGTTGAAGGTGAAACCGGAACAGGAAAAGAATTATTAGCCGAATATATCCATAAACATTCGGCACGTGAAGATAAACCATTTGTTGTTATCAATTGTGCTTCGCTTCCCGATCAATTAATTGAAAGCGAGCTTTTCGGACATGAGAGAGGTGCTTTTACCGATGCAAAAAATACTAAGCAGGGTCTTGTTGAAATAGCTCATGGCGGCACATTATTCCTTGATGAAATCGGAGAATTAAGTTTGTCACTCCAGCCAAAGCTGTTAAGATTTCTTGAGAACGGTGAGTACAGAAGAATAGGCGGTATAACAAGTTTAACTTCAAATGTAAGAGTAATTGGTGCATCAAACAGAAATCTTATGGAAGAAGCTGATAATAAAAATTTCAGAAAAGATCTTTTATTCAGGTTGAATGTAATAACTCTTACTATTCCTCCTTTAAGAGACAGGAGAGGAGACATTCTTCTTCTTGCAAATTATTTCCTTGAAACCAAATCGCCTATCAGGTCTCCGAAGAAACTTTCCTTAAAAGCTGAAGAAGCTTTGCTATCATATTCATTCAACGGCAATATAAGGGAGCTTGAACATATCATTGAGCGGGCAATTATTTTTGCTGAAGGTGAATTTATTCAGCCCGATGATTTAAGCCTGCCAAATGTTGGTTCACAAAGCAGAACTTCTCATGTCTATGATGACAATGGCAGTTCTGAAGATATTATGAGCATGGAAGAGGTTGAGAAAAGACATATAGCAAGAGCACTAAGTCATTTTAAATGGGACAGAGCTCAAACTGCAACAAGGCTGGGAATAAGTCCAAAAACTCTTTATACTAAAATCAAAAAGTATGAGATCAGACAAGACTAAAATATTTCATGGTTGATAAAATCATATCTAAATATGCTCTCAAAGAAATACTTGAACTTGATAAAGACTCCTTAGCCATAGCAGATAAGAACCTTAAAATCCTCTGGTTTAATAAAAACTTTAAAAAGAATTCAGGTACTGAGAGAATAAAAGGGAAGAGCATCTCAAAGCTTTTTCATTATTCGGAAATTGAATCTCTTCTTTTAGATAAACAGGGACCTGCTTCAATAAAAATTCCCGGTTCCGATAATAAACTATTTATTACTCCGCTTAAAGCTGACAGAAAACTTGATGGTTATCTTTTAAAGCTTGAAGTAAAAAGTAACCCTTCTGTTAAAAATAGTAAGCCCGCTGCAAACCCTATTATTAATTTTCAACAAGAATTCCATGAAATATTATCCCTTCTTGTTAAGGAAAAATCTCTTACAAAGATAATAGATGAGATATTGAATAAAAGCATATCTTCAAGCCGCAGTTTATTTGGGCTTCTGCTATTAATAGAGGATAGAAATAAATTTACTTTTCATTATTATGACCCTGATAATTACATTGAAAATGCTGATGAGACTAACCGTGGTTTGAAGGATAGCCTGAATTATATTCAAAGATGGCTTTCTATAAACAAAAAAGCTTTGCCTATTGAAAATGTAAGAACCAATATTGGTTTTCATCTCACTGAAATATTTGATTGTAAATATTTAGTTGTGCTGCCATGTTTTTTTGAAGATTTACTGACCGGAGCTGTTATCCTTGGCAGGAAGAGCAATTGTTACACGGAAGAGGAAACTGCTATACTTGAACGGCTTTCAACCCTGCTTGCTTTTGCAATTACAAGTATCCGTACCCGCGAACTTAACTTAGCCCTTGAAAACAGATTGCTGCAGACTCAAAAGCTGGAAATAATTGGAAAACTTTCAAGCGGTATGGCTCATGATTTTAATAACCTGCTATCAAGTATTTTTGGAAGTCTTAATCTTCTGAAAAAAAGAGTTCCGCAAAGTGAAAATGTAACCAGGTTAATTGACAACATTGAAAACTGTTCTGTTCGTGCAAGAGATTTAACCAAAGGTCTTCTAACCTTTGGAAAACCTACGCCCAAAAGAAAAGAGTTAATAAAACCTAACCTCTTATTATCTGAGATGATAAAAGTTATCACTCAAACCTTCCCTAAAAAAGTTGCTTTAAATTATGATATAAAAGAAAATTTATATGATGTGCTGGGAAATCCAACCGAAGTTTACCAGGTACTATTAAACTTATCTGTTAATGCCAAGGAAGCTATAGATGATACGGGAGGTATTCTTACATTAAAGGCACGGAATATTACAGTCAGCAATAAAAATATTATAAACTACCCGCTTTTGAATAAAGGAAATTATGCCTGCTTTACAGTAAGAGATAATGGAGCAGGCATAAGTGAAGATAACATTCAAAAAATATTTGATCCTTATTTTTCTACAAAAGAAAAAGAAACAGGCTCCGGCCTGGGACTTTATGTAACTTACGGAATTATTAAAGCTCACAACGGACACATAGATGTTACAAGTAAATTAAATGAAGGAACCCAGTTTGATGTTTATCTCCCTTCATATGAGCCTACCAAGGTTGATAATGTTTCTCCTTCAGATAAATTAATTCTTCTTGCAGATGATGAAATTATGCTGCGGGATCTTTTAGCAGAACTTCTCGAATCAAATGGCTATACTGTCATCAGGGTGATTTCAGGAACAGAAGCTCTGAAAGTTTTAACGGAAGAGATAAAAGTTGATCTTATAATACTTGATTATAATATGCCTGAAATGAATGGGTTGGATTGTGTTACCGAGATTAGGAAATTTAATAAAGAGGTCCCTATAATTCTTTCATCAGGAAGTCTTGATCTTAACGGGCATGATATTAATATGAAGAAAGCAGGAATTAACAGCTTTGTTAATAAGCCTTATGAATTTGATACAATGCTTGCTAAAATCCAGGAATTAACGTGAAGTTTCAGTCTTTCCCTTCTCGCAGTCAATCATTTTAATATCTTTAACATAATCAGAGAATACGGGTTTCTTTATCGAGTTCAACTGGTTTAATACATCCCCGATTTCTTTAATTGCTGCATCTATATAGTTAAGCCTTTTCATTACCGCTTCTTTAGAAATAACCTCTTTGTTTATCTCTCTTTTAAGAGCTGCCGATGAAAGGCTCATTAATGTAAGCGGCTGCTTTATTTTATGGTTAGCTGTTACCACAGTTGCAGCAAAAGTATTTTTCTGTTCTGCTTCAAGATATTTTTTTTGTGCCTCAGAAAGTTTTAAAGCGGAATAAACCCTGGCAAGAAGCTCAACTTTGTTGAAAGGTTTTTTAATATAATCGAAAGCACCTGCTTCAAGCCCTTCCTTTGTATCTTCAGCGCCCGATTTTGCCGTTACAAGTATTATCGGGATGTTCACAGTTGAAGGGTTGCTGACAAGGGTTTTACAAACTTCAATTCCATTCATTTCCGGCATCATAACATCAAGCAGAATTAAATCCGGAAGCTCACTTATAGCTTTGTTGATTCCTGATTTTCCATCATAAGCAGTTAATATTTCAAAGCCTTCGGTTTCAAGCCTGTCCTGCAGAAGGAATACATTTTCAGGTAAATCATCAATAACAAGTATTCTTTTCAATTTAACTTAATCCGATTTTAGTGAATAGTTTTTCAATTTTAAATGCCAGGGTAACAGCATTAACAGGTTTCAGTACGTAATCATTAAATCCATGTTTTAAAATGATTTCACGATCACCGGTCATTGCTTTTGCAGTTACAGCAAACACAGGAATATTTACCCACTTAGAATTTTCTTTTATTTTCTTTAAAGTTTGAAATCCATCCATACCCGGCATCATTATATCAAGCAGGATTAAATCCGGTGTTTCATTTTCTAATAATTCAAGGGATTCCTGACCGCTGTTTGCAAGTAATGTCTTACAGCCGCAGGATTGTATAATTTCATTTACTGTAAAAAGTGTATCCGCATCATCATCCACTAATAAAACTGTACCTTTATATTCGGTATCTTCTTTTTGATTATCTGTTTGTAAAATATCTTCCTCGGTTTCTTCTTCTGTTTCCTCTTCGGTTATTCTATGCTCGGTTACTCTATCAGACATCATTGAGTATTCTTCGTGCATCTTAATTCTGTCCCGTACTATTTTAAGAACATCTAAGGGATGGCCTTTTGATTTTACAGTTATTTCTTCAACAGTATTATGCAGTGAAGACTTTTCTTCTTCACTTAGATCTTTTGCGGTACTGATAATTACTGGTATATGCCGCGTTTCCTTACTTGATTTTAATTTATGCGATAAACCGATACCATCTATATTCGGCATTAACAGATCAAGAATAATAAGGTCCGGCTGTATTTCTAAAATTTTATTGAAAGCAAGCCGGCTGTCCTTGATATATTCGATTCTTACTTTATCATTTTTAAAAGCACTTTTGAATTTCTCAAATTCCATTTCATCATCATCTACAATAACTAATTTTTCAATACGTTTCTTAGCCATGTTTTCAAGCTTTGTAAATGCAGACAAAAGCTTCTCAGAAGAAATTGGTTTTACAAAATATTCAAATGCACCAAGTCCACACCCAAGATTTTTATCTCCCATTACTGAAATAAGAATAACAGGAATATCACGTGTAGCCGGATTTTCTTTAAATTCTTTCAGTATATTCCAGCCATCTTTTTTAGGAAGCATTATATCGAGCGTAATGGCGAAAGGCTGCAGCTTAACTGCCTTCTCAAGCCCCTGCTCACCATCTTCAGCATAAGCAACTTCATACCCGCGTGAAATTAAGTATTGCCCGATTGTATATCTTATTTCAGGATCATCATCAATAATCAGGATAGGATGTTTCCTGTTTTTTAGGAGCGTTTCAATATTTACTTTTGGTTCATCAGGTTTTTCAGCACGGATTTCCATAACCTTTAATGGAATACTAAATGAAAATGTTGAGCCTTTCCCAATTTCACTTTGAACTGATATTGAACCATTAAGCATATCTGCAATTTTTTTACAGATTGTTAAACCCAAACCTGATCCACCATATTTCCTTGTAGTCGTTCCGTCTATCTGCCGGAATTCTTCAAAAATTATCTGCAGATCGCTTTGAGACATTCCAATTCCACTGTCAAGAATGTCAAACATTAATGTATCGCTGTCCGGTGCAGATACAACTAATTCAACACTGCCTTTCTCTGTAAACTTAACCGCGTTGCCAAGAAGATTAATTAATACCTGTGTTACTCTTCCTTTATCAGTACTTATCCGAACATGAGTATTAATTTTTTTAGTTAATTTAAATTCAATATTCTTGTTTAGTGTTAAGGGAGTTATAGCATTTTCAACATCTTCAATTAATTCATCGAGCATAACCTGTTCTTCGCGCATTTCCATCTTACCTGCTTCAATTTTGCTGAGGTCAAGAATATCATTTATCAGGTTCATTAATCTTTTACCGCTTTTTAAAACAACTTCAAGACGCTCTTTATTTTTTCCTTTTAAAGAACTGCTTTCAAGAATTAATTCGGATAGCCCAAGGATAGAATTCATCGGCGTTCTTAACTCATGAGACATATTAGCTAAGAACTGAGATTTCATATGTGTTGATTCTTCTGCTCTCTCTTTTTGAATTGCAAGCTCATCAGCTTTTTCTTTAAGCTCTTTATGAAGTTCTACAAGTTTTTCGTTCTGCTTAGTTATCTGCTCATTCTGTTTCTGGTATTCATCATTCAATCTTTTTAATTCAGAAACAAAATTTTCCAACTGAACAAGTGCCATTGCGTTTGTTAAACCGATTGCAAGTTGTTTCTGGATGTTTGAAAGATATTCTCTTGCTTCGGGAAATGGTTTATCAAATCCACCAAGTTCGAGGATAGCTATAACTTTATTATTATATAAAATGGGTACAATCAGAAGAGACCTGATTTCCAAAGAGAGCATTCCCGTATTGACAACCGGAAGATTATTTCCCGAATTTATTTCAATGGTTTCATGATTTTTTATTACAGGTTTAAACAATTCGGATTTGTTATTAGTATATTCTTCCTTTAAGCCGAAAGAACTTAAAAGAGAAAGTTCTTCTTTTTCTACAAGATAAAGTGCACCAACAGAAAAGTTGCAGGTTTTAATAATTTTTCGAAGAGCAGCTTCTGATATTTCCTTTAAAGTAGGGTTTTGATTTATTAGTGTAATAAATTCTGAATATTCATGTTTCGATTTATGATTTCTTTCAAGGTCATCAAGCATATTGTTAAAAGCTTTTGCCAGTTCACCAATTTCATCTTTACTTTTAATGCTGATCCTGTTTTTAAAATTACCGCCTTTTGTTATCTCTGTAGCTTGACTTAATTGTGTAAGCTGTTTCCTTATTTTATCTGTGAAAATAAAAGTAAGTATAAGAGAAAGAAGAACCCCTGCTATTCCAACAATTGCAAGCATTGATTTAAGACTTGACCGGAGGTCTGCGGCTTCACCAACAGTATTAAAGATAATAAATTCATTTCCGCTGTTTATTTCGGAAACATTTGGATCTTTAAAGATTGTTGCTACTAAATCGGATTTATCAGAGCTTTCGGTAAAAATCTCAAAGTTATTTTTGGCTTTTAATTCCTTATAAGCTTCTGTTAGATTAAAAATAAAATTCTGGTTATTCCCCTGGTTTGATATTTCAAAAGGTGAGTCATTCAATATTAATGCAATTTCAGCATTTATCTTCTTTGACAGCTTATTAAGAAACTCACCCGATAAAAGACGACCATAATAATAAACACCACTTCTCTCATCAGAATATTTTTTTATAACAGCGTGAGGATTATCTTTAATAAACTCTTCGAGGGAAAAATCATTTTTTGCCAGATAAATAGTTTCTTTTGAAAATTCATTTGAAAGTTTATCCTTATTTACTACCCCGAAAATAAAATCAATATTCTGGGAATTTTGAAGAGTATAGCCGGCAGCAGAGTTTTTTATGTAATTCTGAAATTCATCTTCCGTTTCCTGAAGCATTTCCCGGTAAGAATAAAGAAAATCGTTTGCCGACTTTGTAAGGTGACGGGATCTTTGCGAGGTTAATGTGTTGTACATTATTGAATAAAATGCAAAAGCAGAGCTTGCGATAATAAGTACAACTATAGCAAAGTTGATCAACAGAATACGATATCTTATTTTCATACTTAC
>JAUSIA010000396.1 GCA_030648225.1 Ignavibacteria bacterium
AACTGAAATAGAGGAACTATCTAAACCGGAAGAGAAGAGTGAGACTGTTGATAAAAGTAAAGAAGTAAAAGAAGTTGAATTACCCAAAGCTAAAAATACTTCTGAAGAGAATATTATTAAGCCTGCAGACAAAATGAAAGAGGAGTCAACCACTTCTAAAACCGAATCGAAAGAAAAATCAGAAGATCAAGTGACTACGGAAGGGCAGGGAAATTTAGCTGAAGGTGAAGGCAGTTTTGGATTTGATATTAATTGGGGAGGCAAAGGAACAAGAAAAATCTATAGCTGGCCAATTCCCAAGTATCCCGAAGGAGTTCAAAAGGAGATAAATATTAGATTGCAGTTTACCATTCTTCCTGATGGCTCAGTTGGATCTATTATTCCAAAAACTAAAGCAGATACAAAGCTTGAGAACGCTGCAATAAATGCTTTAAGGCAGTGGAGATTTGAACCACTATCTCAAAATCAAAAACAGGTTGAGCAGACTGCAGTTATTGTTTTCCCTTATAGACTGCAATAGATTCTTATCTTATTCATTTAGAAAATTTAAAATTTTTCTTGATCTTACTCTTGAACTTGAACTTGAACTTGAACTTGAACTTGAACTTCATCTTCCATCTCTCATTCCTCAGTTACCGGCTTCAGTAACATCATCTTTGTAATAAACTCTATAGAAGAAAAATTCTACTATGGAGAGGAGAGTTAGAGAAAAAGTATCCCTGTTAAATTGAATTCCAAATCCTTCCGGTTCCATAAAGAGTTTTGCAATCATTGTTGCAATTGTCCAGCCGACAGAAAATAAAATTCCAATTAAAGCGAGATTGAGAAAAGCACTTTTAAGATTTTCATTCTGCCATTTTTTTGTAAAGATGTAAAGAGCAAAGAAAAGATGTCCGAAGAAAATAAAAGCAGTTATCATAAGGTTATATCAGATTCAAATAATAGGTTTACTTTTTTTTTACGCATCTATGTTCACTTCTAAAGGGATTTTGTTTTTTTGTCCACTTTTCTATAAATATGTCATCCCTCTGGGATGAGGGAAAGCAAATCCCGTAGGGATGAAATGCTTATAGCAAACAGAAACAAAATTTAATTTGAATCCCTTTAGGGATGATATATTAAATAAAATTTTTTCTAATTCTTACCAGATAATTTTTTATTTAGATAATGCATTCCTAACAAACCGCCGATAAGCCCGAATATTGTGTTTGTAAATAAATTACTAAAAAGCATTGCTATTAAGTATAAAGCTGAAAACCCCGAATCTTTTATATCTGCTGCCATTACTTTAAGAACTTTTATAGTCTCTTCCATGATAGGTCCGAGATTATAATCTCTCATAAGTGCTTCTGTATTAGGGAGAGTTTCAACAAAATCATTTGTGCGGGTTATTAGTGTTAAAAGTGCATCTAAGGAAGTAGAGAACAATGCAGCAAATAATCCTGTGAGAAGCCCGAAGGTAATTGCTTTTCTTGATGTTACCACTTCTTTATTTCTGTTAATCTTTTGATAGAGATAAAGAGAAAAGAAAGCAGCAACAGGAACAATAAGACAGCAGGCAAATGCTTTTAGTCCCGGAATGATTGATAAAACAGCCGCTGCAAAACCACAAACAAGTGGTGAGATATATTGTTTTGAAGAGATCAATATTTTACCTTTGCTAAAATATGATCCTCCATCATGTTTATTATAACCAGAAAACAAACTGAACCGAAAAATAAACCCGTTATGAAAGCCGAAATTTTATTATAAGAGTTTAAGAGAAAGTTGTTAAGAATTACATCTGTTAATAAAACAATTGATGCAATTGAAAAAATCTTTAATGGGATTTCCTTTTTCTTTAAAGAGAGTAATAATAAAACTGAAGAGAGCAGTGCGCCCGTATAAATTCCGCTGCATCTTGCACAAACAAGAAAATTAAAACCATTAAGTGAAATTAATTTATTCTCATCCTGGTGGCAGACATTATCATAGAAAAAATTAAAGATAGGAGTGGATGCAACTGAAAAGGCAGAACCATTTGTAAAAACATTTAGAGTGAAACCTGCACACCAGGTTAGAGTTGCAAAGAAAATTATTAGTCTGAAATATATCCGGGAATTGTTCATCAAAATTATTTAACTGAAGTAAACACGAGTATTTCTTTTTCAGTAAGAATATAGAGTTTATTCTTTTGCATTATTGCCGTTACAAACTCAGGTTTATAATCGAGAGCAGTTAGGTTAATTTTTTTTAATTCAAATTCTTCTGCATTCAAATCTGCAAAATAAATTTCACTCTCTGTATTTGTTGTAAGGAACGAATAAATAATTTTTAATCCTTTAAGAGTTAATCCGGTTTCAATAACTGCAAGTCCATTGCCGTAATTATCAAATACAACTATATCTGAATCATCAATCACAAAAGTATTTATTGAAGGCGAAACTGCCATTTTGGTTGGATTATTCAGAGAGAAATTTCCTGCATCAAGTCCCCCAAAATTCTGAAGGAAATTTCCGAAGAGATCGGATTTGATAACCCGTTTATTTTCAGAATCAAGAATAAAAAGATCCCCTAGTGAGGAAACTTCACAGGCTAAGGGGTATCCGAATTGTTCATCCGGGTTTTCACTCTCCCGTGTTGATAGCTCTGAAATGAAATTAAGATCTTTATCAAAATTCTGAATTCTATGGTTGTTCTTATCACTTACATAAACATTCAGTGTAGTTGCAAAAACATCAACAGGATCATCAAATGTTTCTTCAGTCCAGCCATATCCTCCGGCTTCTTTTAAAAAAGTACCAAGAGTATCATATTTATAAAGTTTATCTGTTCCAGAATCAGTTATGTAAACAAATCCTGCATAGTTAAGATGAAAAGAAGAAGCTTTCTGAAATTTTCCGAAAGCATAATCAAAAGTAAATGTTTGGCAAAAGACAGTTGCGGAAAAGAAAATTATTGCTAAAAAAAAGCCAGATAAATTATCTAATTGGTAAAAATCAAGAGAAGGGATTGACGCTAGTGCCAATTAAATTGTATAATAAGAACGGTTTAATAAAGCTTGAGGTTGGTATCGGCAGGGGCAAAAAGAAATCCGACAAGAGAGAAAAAATTACCAATCGAGAGGTCAGTAGGAAAATTGAGCGGGCTTTAAAAAACAATATATAATGGGCTTGACCGGCTTCGATGGTTGTTCTTTCAATTTGAATGCAGGTAGTGGGTGGACAATAACCACTTTAATTATTTTGTCCAAATCATAAGTGCAAACCAAAATTTTGCATTTGCTTAAAATTAATT
>JAUSIA010000436.1 GCA_030648225.1 Ignavibacteria bacterium
ATGATTAACCCGATTTCTTCATGAAACCGGGTTTGTTATATTAATACTAAACAGTAATGTTTTCAGTCAAAAATATTTTCTGAAATTCTTTTGATCCTCTTTGTTTCCAGCTTCCTTTATGATAGGCATACCCTGCAATTAAAGGCATGCAAATAGTTGCTTCACCATATACCATTTGTTCATAAGTCGTTTCAACTTTTCCCCATGAGCTTGCTTCTTTTAATGTTGAACCAGAAAGCGCACCATCTCTTTCATCAGCAACTGTAATTTGAATTGCATACTTATGCATTGAAGCTTCTTCTTCCAGAATATCTGCGGCAACAACAATATCCTGAGTGAAGTTTTTTGGAACACCCCCGCCGATCATAAATATCCCCGTTTCTTTGCAATGCAGTTTAATTCTTGTTAATTCAAGAAAATCTTTTGCAGAATCAATTGAAACATGTTTTGTAGGGTTTTGTGTTTGATGCATTACGAAACCAAACCCTGCAGAGCAGTCAGAGAAAGCAGGAACAAAAATTGGGACATTCTTTTTGTAACAAGCCCAGATTACAGAATCATCTACTTTAGGTCCCCCATTGTTCTCAAGATATCTTCCAAATTCCCAGAGCAATTCACGTGAAGAGTAGGGACGTGGTTCAAGACTGTCAAAAATTTTAGCACAGGTTTCGTCGCAGATTCTTAATTCGTCTTCATCAATGTAAGTATCATAAATCCTGTCAATGTGAAGTTCTCGTAAAAGATTATCATCACTGAAAGGAGTTCCCTTATAATGTTTGAAACCGAGTGCTTCAAAAAAATCCTGATCAACCATAATTGCACCTGTAGAAACAATTGCATCAACCATGTTATTCATTACAAGATCGTAAACAACTTTTTTTAATCCTGCACTAAATAAACTTCCTGCAAGTGTAAGTATAATTCCGCATTCTTTATCATTAATCATCATATCATAAATTCTTGCTGTACGGTTCAAACTTCTTGCTGAGAAAGCCATATGTTCCATTGCATCAATCATCGGAACAACGTTATATTTTTTTATATCAATATGCTGGATAGTTTCTTTAAGGAAATCTTTTTTGACTGGCATACTACACTCCTTTTCTTGCTTAGTTAGAATAAATATAAAGTTTTATTGATAAAGCTGAAATAATTTTATTCACAGATTAAAAAAAGATCTTTGCAAATCTTAAAATTCCCTGCTTCCATGGAACACGATGCGAAATACCGCTGGTATTTTTAAATTCATCTATGTGTTCAAGGTACCATTTGTAATTTCTAATCAAAGCATCTTTGTTGGAATATTTCGGTTTATATCCAAGAATTTTTTCTGCTTTCTCAATTGAAACAAATGAATCTTTAGATGCAGTTTCATAAACCCATTTGTAAAGAGGGGAAAGTTTGAAAGCTTCAAGAATTCTTAAAGTCCAGATGATAGGCATTTCCGGAAGTCCAACAATTTTTTTACCATGACCAGCATAATCAAGAACTGCCTGATAGTCTTCTCTCATAGTTGTAAATTCTTTTGCCCCGATGTTAAAAGTATCATTAGCTTTTTCAGCTTCCAAAGTAGCACAGAAATATATTGCTTCACAAAGATCTTCAACATCAAGAAGCTGGTAGCGGTTTTTACCATTTCCGATCATCGGGAAGCCTTTTCCATCTTTTGCCCAATCATAAAGAAGATCAAACACTCCAAGTCTTTCTGGTCCGATAAAGGATTTTGGTCTGAGGATTGATAAACACATTCCTTTTTTGCGGAATTTAATGCATTCTTCTTCAGCTTGTATTTTGGCTATACCATAAGGACCAACACCATCAAGCTTATCATCTTCAAATAAAGGATGATGATCAGGAATTCCATAAACGGCAGTAGTTGAAATGTGAATAAATCTCTTTATGTGGTCTCTTTCAGCAGCTTCGAGAAGATTTTTTGTCCCTTCAATATCAGTTGAAAAAATATCTTCAGGTTTGTATAAAGGTAAAGCGGCAGCAGTATGAACAACAATATCAATATTTTTATTTGCTTCTTCAACAACGACTTTATCTCTTATATCCCCTTTGATAATTTTTATTTTATCTTTCACATCGGCATAATCAAAGTCTGCAATATCAAGTGAAACTATTTCATGACCTCTTTCGTACAAGTATCGAATAAGATTTATACCCAGGAATCCCGAGCCACCGGTTATTAAGAATTTCATATTAACCTATAATTTTTTGAAACCAAGCCTTTAAATTTACAGAAAATTTTTATGCTCGAAAAGAAATCAGGCATAAAATGTTGTACTTATTATCTTGATAAATGAAATACGCAAAAGTAACTTTGATTATGCCGGAACAAATTAAAAATATTAAATCGGGTGATTATACTTTAAGCCTTTTGCTCTCAATTCTTTTTCATTCACTTTTATTTTTATTAGCAGCGTTTATACTCAACTTACAATTTAATAAACCGGTGATTAACACAGTTTATTTAACATTTACGGATAATGAAACATCTGTTAAATCCGAATTAAAAAAAAATCTTAATACACAGAACAATCAAATCAAATCAGAAGAATCAACAAATGAAGAAGTAACTGATGCCTATTATAATTTTAACAAAAGTGAATACGATACTTCA
>JAUSIA010000437.1 GCA_030648225.1 Ignavibacteria bacterium
AGAAGATTTAGCAATTGACGCTATTGCAACACTTTTTACAAAAGATGACCTGCCGATTAAAAAAGCATTTGATAACTGGCAGCCTCCGATAAAAACGGAAGAAGAATTTTTATTCTTTCTGAATAAAGTTGTAGCAAACAGGGTTGAGCAGCATATTACTCAATTGCTAAAAGAGTCCGATCCTTTATTTCCCACAATCCTTAATTCGGTAAATTATCTTATAAAGAAAAATGGTAATGCAAAAACCAAATATTTAGGAAGTATTTATATAATTGAAAGCGGTGCAAATAAAATTTCCGGGAAAATTATAAACCGGGAATCATTTGATTTAATTCCCGCCGAACAATTTTCTGAAAGTAAAATACTGCTGCAGAATTTATTTTTTTATATTAAAACCGAAACAGATTTCTTTCCGGCAATTCCTCTTAATGTACTTGTTTACAGGTTTAAAGAATTAAAAACATCCGGTTATATCTTTAATGATAAAGTTGAAAGTCCAGTAAGAACGTATGAGATAAATGAGTTCGTGAAAAAAGGGCTGGCTGCTGTAGAAGGAAAATTACGCGGAACTTATGTTGCCAATAGTAAGCTTACAAAAAATGATGCTCAAAAATTTTTTAAAGCCTTAAAAGATATAAGTGAAGATCTGAAAGATGGCGGAGTAAATTCCGGATTGTATGAATATCTTAAACCTTATTATGAAGATCTTTCTGTTGAAGATTATAAAGAGAAATATCATAACATACTTGAGTACCTGTTTAAGGTGATGAGAAATACTATTGCGGAAGAATTGAAAAAATAGTTTTTAAACTATTCCGATAGTTAAAGAATTTTTGCTATTAATTAATTGAAACGCTTATGTTGGTAAACCGTTAAAACGGTTATTAATTTGTTTTTTATCTGGTAGCCCACGACTTAAGTCGTGGGTTATTAAAAAACAGCCTTATTTTGCTAACCGTTTCAACGGTTTTTAATAAACAAGAATAAATAAATTAGAAGTATTATGGAAATAACGGAAAGAGATTTATTCAATTACGTTTTTTATAAAGATTTGGTCGATAAAGATAAAGTCGAATTTTTAGAAGGTAATGATACCTATAAAGATGAAATTGATTTCTTTAGTTCACTGAAAGATTCATTATCGGAGGAAATATCTTCTGATCTCAAAAAAAAGATTGCTCAGAAAATACCGGCTTATAATTTTTCTAATCTTGCCTGGCGGCAGACAGGTGTAATTGTTTTATATCCGGCAGTTGAAAAAAAGAATAAGCAAAAAAGAAAGGATAAGTTAGTTCTTGCTGCTGATTCTGCTGAGCTAAAATCACAGCACACTTCCCAAACATTTTCTGATGAAAAGAAACAATATTTAGTTAAGCTGATTAACTCAGATTCAAACACCAAAATATTTGTTTTCTCAACTTCTGAATCTGAATTAAAAAACCTTAAGCTCACTTTACATCCAAAAGAGAAAGAATATCTTTTAAAAGATAACTCTAATCCTTTGGAAGTGAATGAAGATATAACAGCGGAATCAATTTCATTAGAGTTTTTATAATCTTATTGAAAATATTCGCTTGTTCTAAAACGTTGAAACGGTTTTGGGGATATGATTTTATTAAGTAACCCACGACTTAAGTCGTGGGCTAATAAGAACAAAATGAACTAATAACCGTTTTAACGGTTTCTAAGACTTACTTAAATGTATCTTCCGAATTTACAATCTTAACTGAGTTAACATTTAATTTGTAGTTTGCCACTTCTTCATCTTCATCTAAGATTTCTTCAGGGAGATTTTCCTTTACAAGATTAGAATAGCTCATCGGCGAAGATTCATTATTCTTTAAGGCATTTGCCAGTGCTTCAGTTTCACTCTGATCGGTTACGATCGTTACATACATATTCTCAACCTGCAAATATTTTTTTACGGCATTATTAACCTCTTCACGGGTAACATTTGCAAGAAGCTGATCCATCTCTTTTATATAATCTTCCCTTCCATAAAATTTTGAATCCATTAAATAGCCAAGCTGATCAGCGGGAGTGCTGATGTAAAGCTTCATATAGCTTCTTAAAAAAGTTCGTGTTGCTTCAAAATCTTCCCGGGAGATTCCTTCATTCACAATCTTATCTACTTCTCTTACGGCTATCCTCAAAGCAAACAAAGCCTGACCGAGCTTAATATCCTTTAATTCCTCATACTGTGTTTGTAATTGCTTAGCGATCTGAACAGGTCTGATCCATAAAGAAAAATAATTTGAATTCCTTGGAACACCAGATGGGGGAAGCATATTACCACCACCGTTTTCATACCATTCGATGTATGAATAATCACCGTAATTCATTGAACGCAGCTCCCTGATTTTCTGGTAAAGCTTCCCGTAAGATTTTCTATGCTCTCCAAGGTATGAATTAGCTACCATTAAAGCGGCAAATTCATCTTTCGATCTCGTTATATCTATTGGAAATCCTGTAAAGATCGCAGAGCCGAACGCACCATCTTTGGAAATTATTTCAACATTAATTCCATTTGGCATTTCTATCTTTGGAACTTCAGGAATTTCAGGAATTGTATCGGGAAGAGCTGCTAAATCTTCTTTTAATTCTGCAAAAAATTCATCGGAATAATTTCCTGCTATTCCAATCATCAAATTATTTTTTGTAAAGAAATTTTTATAATGATTCTTTACATCATCAAGAGTAATTGATTTAACCGATTCGGTTTTCCCTTCAACCATATGCTGATAATTAGTTCCCCTGAAGAGAAAATCTTCAAGAGCCATCTTGCTGTATTCTTCATCAGATGATGCACGGATAACCTGGTCAACATAATTCTGCTGGTTTGCTTTCACTCGTTGAAAATCTGATTCATCAAAAGAGGGATTAAGAATTAATCCTTTTAAGATTGGATAAAACTCATCAAGCCAATCAACATGAACAGAGAAGTTGAAGATGGATACTTCTTTATCAACACTGGAAGAATAAGAAGACGCCATTGGGTAAATCTTATCCTGAATATCAGAAAAAGAGAGTTCATCTGTTCCACTCTGGGTTATCAGGTTAGAAGTTAAATTTGTTAAACCTTCTTTTCCAGCCGGATCGCAGATGGAACCATTCCTGAACACCAGCTTAACAACAACTTTG
>JAUSIA010000439.1 GCA_030648225.1 Ignavibacteria bacterium
GGTTTGAACCAGCCATATTCACAATGTTCTTTGCAGATGATGATTTTAGAACCTGATTCAACTTCTGCGGCAAAGACAGGAAGCAGCGAGATATAATTTTTTTCGTGTGAATAAAATGAATTAACATTTGGAGTAACCCAGAATCTTTTTGGCTTTAATCCTGTTTCCTCTTTAATCTCACGCAAAGCTGCATTATATGCCTTCTCTCCTTTTCTTATTTTGCCGGTAACCATCTGCCAGAGACCAGGATAAATTTCTTTCTCATTTCTTTTTAGAAGAAGAAACTCAATCCCGTTTTTCTTCTTGCAGAAGAGATGGGCTTCAATCATGTTTGAAATTATTTTCACTATTTAATCCTTCAACTATTTCGTAGTATGGATCTATGAATGAATGTATGTATGGGAAAACAAATAATTAATCTTTTAATCTTTAAATTTTTTTCAGCCAGAGGTCATTCAGCCATACCAAAACTTTGCAAACACTTAAAAATACGCTCTCACCTCCGCACGTGCTGTATGTATTGCTCTTGTGCTTCCCTGCAGTCTTCCATCATAACTTACTGTGGACTGCAAATTGTTTGAGAGCCTGTAATCAAAATTTAAACGCCAGAAAAAATTCTTTCCAACCTGGTTGCCTCCTGTTATTTCAAACGGGAGGAAATTCTCAGTTGTGTTTGTAACCAGTTCTGTTCTTTCAACTTCAATTCTTAATCTACCTGTCCCTGCAAATGATAAATTAAATCTTATCGTCTGTGAATTTAAATCAATTATTGTTGGGTTCTTAGGTAAAGTATCTTCTTTTCTTCCCGTACTAAGTTTAAAGCCTACTTCTATATTTCTCTCCGGTCTGTAAGAAAAATCTGTTGTTATACTGTTCCCGGAAATTTCTCTTCTCCTGTTGGAACCTACCGGTGCATAAACATTATCATCCTGGTTAACAAGATCCGTCTGGTTGCTCATTTCCTCAATCATCCTGAATTTTATCCTCAGACTTCTTTCCCTATTGTAGCCTTTCTCCACACCACCACTGAACTGGTTAAGACTTTTTCTCTGTGTGTACCTGAAACGGAATGATAACTCTTGCTTATTTTCCCAAAGAAAAAGATCCTGCTGTATATAGTTTGAACCGGCAATAGTTTTTTCTTCATTAAGAAAAGAAGAGAATTTCAGGAAATATATTTTCTTATAATCCTCTTCCCTGCTGTTTTCTTCAATCCGCCAGTATGTTTCGCTTGATAACGGATTGAATATCGTTCCCAAAACAGAAGCCCGGTCAAATAATTCACCATAAATTATTTTCCATCTTGAGCTTGTTTTAAGATCTATAACAGGAAATAGCTCATCTGTCGGGATTGTTACCTGGATAAAATCTCCTTCAAACAGAGACGGTTCAAATTCATTTTCATCTGCAATCCCATTGTTGTTAAGATCACCAAGATACCTGAAATTTCCTATGCCGGCTTCAACTCTTACAAACACTCTCTCAAGTCTTGCAGATCTTTGAGTTGATACTTCATAAAAAAGATCGCCATCAATTGCATTTAAAGGTTTTAATCTTGTTTGTGAACGGATAAGGATTGTTTCTGTATTTAAGAACCCTCTCTGCTGAAATAATTCAGTATATTTTTTCTCTCTGTAAGTAAAATTTAATGTTGAGTTTAATTCTTGTATTCCACTATAATTCAATTCATAAAACTGAGTCTGAGATTTTGATTCTTTATACATGATTCCGTTAAGCGGCAGATAATCATCCCGCAAAGAATATTTTATGGATAGATTTAATCCATAAAAGTCTGTCAACTTAAGATAAGGAGCGACATCAGAATATTTTAAACTTCCCGAAAGAAGAGAATCAATATCAGCGCTTTTGTCCTTTTTGTCTTCAGCAAGAAATTCCACACCGGGAGTAAACTTCCAGATATTATAATATCCATTCCCGGTTTGACGATACCAGTTACTCGTTAAAGAAATATTTTCAGTCTCCACATAATCGAAGTTATAGTTAACCGCATAATCCTCAATATTAGTAAAGCGAATGATATTGTTATACCTGTTAGACTTGAAAGTATCTCCTCTTCTCAATAAGCCAGCAGTGGAAGAAATGTTCAGCTCATTAATTGGAATCAGGTTCAAACCTATTTCTCTCAGAGTTTCATCCTGCGGTTCCTGCAAAGAAGAAACATTATAGTGCCTGTTGAATTCAATTTCATTAAGCCTGTCTGCCGAAGTAAATTTATCCTGAATGAACCTGTCTTTATAAGAGAGACCGATTTTTCCAAAACTTATACTACCGATATTTATTTCCTTAGGATTTATTTTCAGAAAAATATTCCTTGCCTGCCCATAATTATCTCTGTCATTGAGATCTGAGAGTCTGTTCTTGTCCCACAAGCTTCCTGCATATTCAAGATTCAATTCTACATCTTCAAAAGGTTTTATAGATAAAACAATATTTCCAATCTGTTTTAATTCAGGAAGAGATAAGAAAATTACAGGAAGATAGCTGCCATTCCCGATTCCGGCAAACCTATAGTTACCAAGACTTTCTCTTGTGTAATCTCCAAGACCTTCTCCTACAAAACTGAAAGAGACATTATAAATTGCAGAAGAATCCCCGGGACTATAAACATAATAAATAAAGGGTTGATTATTAAATATAGTATCAACCTGGATATAAGTTCCCCGTATTATTCCAAGAGAATCTGGTTCTGCTAATCTTACACCAGATTTTGCGGCTTTATTTCTATCATCCCCAGCCTGGTAAAGTATTGCTTTATCCTCTTCAGAAAGAGAGATATCAATAGGTGCATCCTGATCATCACCTTCTCTCAAATATTGAACCCTCAATAAAACTTTATCATCAAAGAATTGAGATTCGGCACCTGTACCAAAAAAATTCCTGTTGAATCTTCTGTCTGTGTATTCAAAGTCTATAGTAATTCTGCTTGCAGAGGTAATTAGTTTATTTGGGGTAAAAGTGATTTGAGCATTTGAATAATCAATAACATAATCATTTGCTTCTCCTCTTTTTAATAAAATTCCATCAAGATAAATTCTTTCTGTTCCGGCAATAACAATAATATCTCTTTCATTATTTTGTCCTGAAATTCTGTAAGGTCCCTGAACTCCTTCAATGCCATTGAAAATATTTGTATTGTATTTTCCTCTTGAACCTGCAACTGAAATAAAACCATTATGATCTTCAAAGTTGAATTCACCCATTAAACCCTGAAGTTTTCTATCAACAATACCAAATTCACTTCCTCTTCTTTGAATCTGGTAATCGCCAAAAGTACCAATTGCCTTAGGATGTTTAATCTGTATAAAAACTTTATCAAGCTCTTCCAATCTTTCCGTATTTCCTTCAGGTTGAATAGGCGTGTTTTCATCTGTTAAAGCTGCAACAACTTCAATATCCTCAGATAATCTTCCGGAGAGCTGCAATCTTAATCCGCTGTTGAGAGAAAAATCTTTTGTAGTACCTACAGTAAATCCACGTATTATTGTTCCGCTTTTTTCTATACCAGGACCAAATATTGATTCGGGTGAAAAGCCGCCTGATTCCTGAGAAGTTATCCTGATGGTATCACCTGTTTCAGTATCATATTTAATTACGAGACTTCTCTTTTTATATTCTTTCTGCAAGCCAATATCCAAAGCCTGGTAAGTAATTATTAAAGTGTCATAAATCGAATAAGGAAGTGTATCTGATAAGATAAATGAACCGCTGTTATATGAGAATGTATAATCGTTTTCAGATAATAAAGAATCTCTCAAAATAATTGTTTCTGTAAATGGGATTATTGAAACGTGAGATATTTTATAATGATTATCAAAATTAATTGGGATTGTATCACTTACGATAATTGTTAAATGTTCGTTCTGTGCAATTCCTTCAGCAGAAATGAAAAAGAGAAATGTTAGGAGTAGAAGAATTTTGAACCTGGATTTCAAAAGCCTGAGTATTTTTTGTGAAGGTTAAATCTATATTTACATTATCCTTTTATCAAGTCCATATTCCAACAATGCAATAAAAAGTGTAGTAGATTTTCTACACAATATTACTAAAAATTACTCTTACTTAGGGAAGCAACTAACTTTAGATTTGCTGCAGTTATTTGATTTTATAGAGAGGAAACCAATGAGTACTATTTTTGATTATGGAGTTACTAAGGAAGAATTAAAAATTTCTTTATATTGAAAGTACAACCAAAGACGAATATCTTCAAAAAACATCTCTTAAAAAAATTCTTCAGGATTTGTACGTCCTTTTCAGAATGAGAGAAGATACGATACGTGCTGGTGCAATAAGAAAAAAGTTATTTGAGAACGTAGCATAATTTATTCATACCTCAATGCTTCAACGGTGTTTTAAGTAAGCATTAAAAAACAAATGTTTGATGAAAAATTCTTAACTTCAATTCATAATTGAATAGATAAATAATTCATTTAATGTTTCCCAATATGGGAACTTTT
>JAUSIA010000440.1 GCA_030648225.1 Ignavibacteria bacterium
CAAAAAAGAACATGATATAGGCATTCCAGATCTAACCCCACTTCTTTCAAGAAAAAAATCTTTAGCTGCTGAGATTGCTTCACTTGATGTGATGAGTTTTAAAATAAATCCTTTGCCGCTTAAAGAAAAAGAAATTGAAGAAACTAAAACTTTTATTTATGAAGGCTATGATATTTTAACAGATGAAAAACTTCTTGAAAGAGAATACTCAATCCCACCGGCACAAACAGCAGAAGAAGTTATAGGCTATTATGCAAGAAGAATTGCTCAGGATATTAAGCTGCCTTCTCAGTTCGCAGCACTTGCACCAAAGATTAGAGAGTTTTTTGAAAAGAAAGCATTTGGTAAAGAAGTTGATTTGAATAGTCCCACTGTAATCAAGGCAATCGGCAGCAACATAGCCAGTTTTGTTGTTATTAAAGAATTCGAAAAAGCATTAAGAGAAATTATAGTTGAAGAACGAATACCAGAATTAGTATCTGAAGCAAGATTACTTTCATCAACTTCACCTTTTCCATTCTCAAAACTTTTATATGAAGCATCTAAAACAATCTTCAACTATGTAGCTTGTCATAATGAATTTGAAAGAACATTTGCCAAGTTCCTTCAATCGGCTTCAGATGTTGTTTCTTTCGCAAAACTTCCCGAGCAATTTGGTTTTTGCATTCAATACACAGATAAGTTGGCAAATCTAAGAAACTATTATCCTGATTTTATCGCAAAGCTCTCAGATGATACTTATTGGTTAGTTGAAACTAAAGGTAGAGAGGATATAGAAGTTCAATTAAAAGATTCTGCAGCGATCTTATGGTGTGAGAATGCAACACTCTTAACAGGTAAGCAGTGGAAATATCTTAAAGTTCCACAGAAAGAATTTGAACAGCTTCATCCTTCCGACTTTGAAGAATTGAAGGCTTTGATTTTAGTAACTTAGACGAACGAAAAAAAATATTGTGGTGTTCTAATTGCTTTAAATTATTTTTTCCTTATTTTTGATGTGTGATTTTAAACTTTATCACCAAAAGTATTTTTCCAATTTCACTCACGCATCCAATTAAGATTATTATATTGGGGACAAAGAAATATTTTTAATCAAAATTTATAAATAATGAGTAATAATATCTCATCGTTATTAAAAGTTCTAAAAAACAAATCTGTATCATACGGGGACTTCACTCTATCTTCCGGTAAAAAAAGTAAATACTATATTGATTCTAAACTAACAACTTTTGATCCCAAAGGGATAAGTTTAATTGGAGAAATATTTTTTGAGAGAATAAATTCTTTGCCTGTAAAAGCGGATGCAATCGGTGGTCTTACATTGGGCGCCGACCAAATAGCAATTTCTACAATTATTTTTGGGCTCAAATGTAATACTTATTTAAAAGCATTTACAGTGAGAAAAGAACCTAAAGAACATGGTATGAAAAAACATATCGAAGGTAATCTTTCTGAAACAGATAAAGTGGTTATTATTGATGATGTAATCACAACTGGGAGTTCGACAATTAAGGCAATTGAGGCAGTAGAAGCAATTGGGGCTGAGATAATAAAAGTAATAGCTTTAGTTGATAGATGTGAAGGAGGTAGAGAAAAAATAATTAAACGTGGTTATGAAGTAGATTCAATCTTTACTGTGAATGAATTAATTGATAAAAATTATTTAAATCCAGACAATGGATTCAAAAAATCTAATAGCTTTGATAAAAAAAGGATTTTACAAAGCTAATGCCCACGATATAATATCTCATATTAGTGAGTTGATAGAATCGAGTACCGACAAATTAATATTATTTACCATAAAGGGCTTGTATAAAGAGATTTTAATTTATCTTAATAGAGAACCCGCTAATGTAAGCGATATAGAAATCCTTACTAAAGGACTTAAAGAACAGATCATAAACCTTGTAGAGAATTATAGAAAGTTAAGTTCTGAACAAAAAGAACTAACTCTTAATAAATTATTATCTACATTTTATCATAACAGTAAGTTGCTTTCCTCTCAAAACTAACTTATTTGGTATTTAGTTAAGAAATTTTTAACAAAAGCAATTTTGTCTATTCTTTCTTCAGTTAATAGAAAAGAGTCTTCGACTATATATTTATTTCTCCAATTTTATATCCATCCTGCACCCCAAAACCCCATCTTTCCCCTTCTCAAGTTTCTGTATTTGTGAGAAGCTGCCTTTCCCCTCTTCCTTTTTATAATCAGATTCTTTCAGGTATTTATCTCCATTGAATCTCAGTTCAAACCATTGTTCAGGATAACCTTTGCCGGTTATTTTATAATGAACGTGGGCTGGATTGCTTCCCTCAGGGTAGGCCCCTGGTTTTATAGTATGATACTCATACAGACCTTTTGAATTGGTAATCATTGTCCCATCTAAAAGATCATCATCTTTACCATAAACACCATTTGCGCCTGTATGATAAACGTAAACGGTTATTCCTTCAGTGGGAGTTTTGCCATCAGTTTCGTAAACAGTCCCTGTAACAACCATTCTATCCCCTTTAACATTTTCATCAGTAATAATCGTTTTCCATTCTTCACCACCTGAGAATAATGCTGAAAACAGAAATGGTAAAAGCCAAAAATCAAAAAGTACCCTGAACATTCTTAACCTCTAAAGATTTATAAATAATTCCAGAGCGATCTGCTTCCATAACCAAGAGATTCCCACAAAGTATCCATCATTTCCTGGTTACCATTCATAATTCCTTCAGAAGTCACTCCTTCCGGAATTCCAATAAGTTCAGCAAGCCTGTTGAATGTTCTTTTTCTTTCTTCATCTTTTACTTTGGAAAGAATGTGCCATAAACTAAGAACATCTTTCGTTCTTGCTTCTTTAAGAACAGTTGCAAGTGCAGCATTTTTATTAGTACTAAAGTCAAATTCATCAAGAGCAGTTTTAAATTTTTTGCTGGCATCTTCAAAATATGGAGTGCCGGGACCATAAGATTTTTTTGTCTTGCACATTGCATCAGCCGGTATTAAAGATCCAACATCACCCGATTGCAAAGCTACCCAGCCGGAAGTTACTTTAAGAATTCCTGAACCATCTTCAGCAACCTCAAGTGTGTACATACAGCCGAGATCAATTGCAGTTGCCGATGGAGTTTCAACAAAGAAAAGTCTTGGCGGCGCCCAAATGACAGCATTAATCTTCCCGTGGTCTAAAGAAATTCTATATTCGGTAGGAGTTGTTTCAACAAGCTTTAACCTGCTCTTAGGCTGAACATCAACTTCGCCGATCATTCCAACTTTTAATCGCGCACGGGATTTATCATCCGTTTCAAGCCATTCACCAACTTTCAGCATTCCATGATCTATTAATTCATCAGAGCCGATAATAGGTGTTCCGGCTAATTTTTCAACAGTCCAGAAAGCAGTTGATGATTGAAAGTAATAAAAAATACCAAGTGCTATTCCAAGTACAACAGCAATAGCCGCAGCTCCAATAACAAACCAGCCGCCTCTTTTTTTATCAGGCTTTTTAAAGAAGAGAGCCCTGCTGCTGCCGGATTCATAAAAAGAATTTTCCTCAGAATGAATTGTAAAAATTTTTGCCGGATTTTTTTTGCCTGAGATCCTTTCGTTTATTCCTTCCCAGAGATCTTTTACCGGAGAAATCTCTTTTGGAAGAGTCTGTGCTTCGCTGATGATCGTTATAATATCGTCGTAATAACTTTT
>JAUSIA010000441.1 GCA_030648225.1 Ignavibacteria bacterium
AAAAAATTAATGGCTATTATTGGAGAGTTGACCGTCCATCTGCGGAATACAGAAGGGATATCTGGATAAGCAGCAGCCCCGATCTGATTCACTGGGGCGGTTATAGAGCGCTCCTCCAACCGGAAGAGGGTACATGGGAGTCATGTATAATTGGTTCTTCAAGCACTCCGGTCAAAACAAAAGATGGTTGGTTAATGCTTTATCATGGAGTAAGATCATTCAGTACTGGTTCTATTTACAAACTCGGGGCTGCTTTACTTGATCTTGAAAAGCCCTGGATAGTTAAGGGAAAAAGTAAAGAACCTATACTCTCTCCGGATAAAGATTATGAACGTATTGGCGATGTAAATAATGTTGTCTTTTCAAATGGCTGGATTATAGAAGATAATGGTGATGTGAAGATCTATTACTCAGGTGCTGATATGAATATCTGTCTGGCTGAAACAAATGTGGAATATCTTTTATCATTATGCAAATAGCTGAAAATAAAAATTGAAAAAATACAATTTTAATATTATCTGGATTTTAATTCCGATTCTCATTTTACTTTTCGGTGAAATATCTAAGAGTCAAACAACCTTTATTGTCAATAAATCTCATCTTGATTATCTGTATGAGGAAATTAATGTAGACGGAAAAGAGATGGCTATAATTCATATTTATAGTAATGCCCCTGACTATGCCTATGTTGGTGATGATGATGAGGGCTATGCCTGTATAGATGATGCTGCCCGTGCTGCAATTTTTTATTTGGAATATTATAAAGCATATCTCGACAGTTCAAGTCTCAATAAGTTCGATAAGCTTATTGAGTTTGTTCTTTACATGCAGGCAGAGAACGGGTTCTTCTATAATTTTATCTGGGAAGATCATTCAATAAATATGACATTTAAGACGAGCGTGGCTGAACCAAATTGGTGGTCATGGCGGGCTCTGTGGGTTTTGATGGAAGGATATAAGTATTTCGGTTATTCAAATACCGAAAAAACTATTGCAGTTCGTCGAAGTATTGAAAAAATTATTGAAGCAATCAAACCATGTATTCCTAAAGAGAAAGGAAAAGTCTTAATCGACGGAATCGAATTTCCGGATTGGCTTCCTGCTAATTTTGCTTCCGATCAGGCCGCTCTTTTAGTGATTAGTTTATCTGATTATTATAAAATATTTGGCGATAAAGTAATTCTGGACTACCTTCAATCTTTGATTCATGGCATTATGATAATGCAGCTTAACGATTCAGAATGTGAGTATGATGGTGCTTTCCTAAGCTGGCAGAATACCTGGCATGGCTGGGGCAATTCACAGGCTTATGCCTTATTGAAAGCTTACCAGGTTCTAAAGGAAGAGAAAATTAAAACGAGCGCATTATTGGAGCTGAATAATTTTTATGAACGATTAATTGAGATCGGCTTTTTAAGCTACTTCAAAGTAAAGAACAATCAAGATATGTATGAAGTTGTTGAATCAAACAAATATTCCCAAATAGCTTATTGCATCAGCCCTATGGTTTTTGCTTTGCTTGAGGCGTACAACCTCACATCAGATTCGACTTATGCAATAAAAGCAGGTCGGGTGGCACAATGGTTTATTGGCCAAAATCCCGCAAGTACCGTTATGTATAATCACCATAGTGGAATTTTTTATGACGGAATCGAAAATGAAATGTTAATCAATAAAAATTCTGGTGCAGAATCCACGATTGAGGGATTATTGTCTCTATTAAAAATATCTTTAAATCCGGTGGCATTAACGGAGTTTGAAAATATAGATTAAACTTTTTACTGATTTATAAGTGGTCATGATTTGTTTAACAGAAAAGAATTAAATAAGAATTGGATTTTTGCATTAGCAGATTCGTCTTTCTCAATTGAAGCTATACCTAATCAAAAAATCAAATCGGGGAAATGGTTTACCGCTACAGTACCTGGGACAATCCATACTGATTTATTAAGCAACAATCTTATTGAAGATCCTTTTTATTCGGATAATGAATTGAAATTAAATTGGATTACCGGATGCGATTGGATTTATCAGACTGAATTTGATTTTAATAATGACACTAACAATAATGTTAACCTGGTTTTTGAAGGTTTGGATACGATATGTGAAATCTATTTGAACAATGTAATATTGGGTGATACTGACAATATGTTTTTATCATGCAGATATGATATAAAAGGTATCTTAAAACCTTCAGGCAATTTATTGAAGCTTATTTTCAAATCTCCTGTTAAGTATGCTTCTGAGCAGGAAGAGAAATTTGGCAAACTCCCTGTTGCTCTCAATTCAAGCAGAGTGTATATAAGGAAATCACAATATTCTTTTGGTTGGGATTGGGGACCATCTTTTCCTACATCCGGAATTTGGCGTAGCGTATATTTAGAAGATTATACTGATTCAAGAATCGAAAATTTTACCTTTCACACAACCAAACTCAAAGAGGATTATGCGGAGGTTGATGTGATTACAGAAATCACCGGCAATCAATCGAATAATGTTTCGCTTATCATCTCTTTATCAGATGAAAAAAATATTTATGAGAAGAAGATTGCAATTGGAAACACAACAAAGTACAAGACTACTTTTGGAATTAAAAATCCAAAACTTTGGTGGCCCAATGGAGAAGGTGAGCAGAATTTATATTTGTTAACAGCTAAGATAATTGATGATAATAAAATTGTTCTTAATGAAGTTAACAAAAGTGTTGGGATAAGAAAACTTGAGCTGATACTTAATGAGGAAGGAGAATCAACCTTTAAGTTTCGAATAAATAATAGGGATATTTATTGCCAGGGAGTTAACTGGATACCTGCCGATTCATTTCTGCCCCGGATAACAAAAGAAAAATATTCTGAGCTGCTTTCATTTGCGAAGCAGGCAAATATGAATATTGTAAGAGTGTGGGGCGGAGGTATTTATGAAGATGATGAATTTTATTCATTATGTGATCGGCTTGGTTTGTTAGTCTGGCAGGATTTTATGTTTGCATGCGGTTCTTATCCGGAACATGAATCGTTCATTGAAAATGTCAAAAAAGAAGTCGTTCAAAATGTGTTAAGACTACAGTATCATCCTTCACTGGCGCTTTGGTGTGGTAACAATGAAAATGAATGGATTTGGTACCAGGAGCAAAAAACATCTTACAAAAAAATGCCGGGATATAAAATATATCACTCTGTAATTCCTGAAATCTTAAATGAGATTGATCCCGGACGACCGTACTGGCCATCTTCTCCTTTCGGAAATGAAGAAGATCCGAACTCATTTGACAGTGGTAATAATCATCAGTGGGATATATGGAGCAGATGGATTGATTATAAAAGTGTCGTAAATGATAAAAGTTTGTTTGTAACAGAATTCGGTTTTCAGGGACCGGCAAATAAATCCACATTTAAAAAATATCTTCCGGAGGAAAACAGAAAAATCCAGGATAAAGTTTCTGAGTTTCATAATAAACAAGTTGAAGGACCAGAAAGGCTTATTAGATTTCTTGCAGGTCATCTGCCGTTAAATACTGGTTGGAGTGATTTTATTTATCTGGCACAACTTAATCAGGCTATTGCACTTAAAACTTGTCTTGAATACTGGAAATTCCATTCTGCAAAAACAAACGGAAGTATCATCTGGCAATTAAATGATTGCTGGCCGGTTACAAGCTGGTCTTTGATAGATTCTGAACTAAAACCGAAATTATCATACTACTTAGTAAAAAATGTTTTTGCACAGCATGGGATCTGCTTCGTAAAAAATAATGAAGACTTTCAAATAATTTTGCAGAATGTTAAAACCGGAAACCCTAATTGTAAATTCAAATTTAATTTATTCGATACTTCTTCAGGTAGTCAGATTCATGAAGAAATTTTTCAAATAAAAAAAGAAAACCGGGAACATATCTGTTATAATGTCCCTCAAAGTGTTTTACCAGATGATAAAAATCAAATTTTGATTGCTTCTCTTCTTGATGAGAAAAATAATATTCTGTCCAGGAATTATTTTATCAATGGAGAATGGAAGCATAAAAATCTTGTTTCTGCAAATATTGAATTTCAGCTGATAAAAAATAATTCATCTGATTGCCTGAAACTTACAACAGACAACATTGCATTATTCATAGATGTGCAGCATCCAGGTGCTGATTTTTCCGATAGAGGATTTATTCTCTTGCCAGGTGAAGAAAAATTTTTAAATATCTCTTTTCGTTCTGATGAAAAAATAAATTTTGATCAGCTTGAGATTAACACACTTAATAATTATCTGGATAAGAGATAAAAATTAGAATTCTCAATTAGAATAATATGAAATTAAAAAATTATCTTAAGTTTTTTTTGTTATTCGGGATAATTACAGAAACTTTATTTACACCTCATGTTTTAGCACAGCAGATTAGTATTAATCGCATAGACCAGATGCCTAATACACCTTCGCCTTATGAAATGAGGGATTGGAAACAAGTAGCAATCGGCTATGATAATTTTATTTTTAACTTTA
>JAUSIA010000447.1 GCA_030648225.1 Ignavibacteria bacterium
TGAAGCAGCCAAAGCATTGGAATTAAGTCCGGGCGATCCTTTGATGCTTTACAATGCTGCCTGCTGCTATACAAGAATGAGTGAAAATAAACTTGCTGTTGAAGCATTGAAAAATTCTATGGCTGCAGGGCTTGAAGATATAGAATGGACAAAAAGAGACCCTGATCTTGAAGGAATAAGAAATGACCCAGGTTATATTGAGCTGATGAAAGGAAAGTAAAAGATTTGAAA
Organism: Ignavibacteria bacterium; assembly: GCA_030648225.1. GTDB lineage: Bacteria > Bacteroidota > Ignavibacteria > Ignavibacteriales > Ignavibacteriaceae > RBG-16-34-14. The sequence continues at coordinate 232 of JAUSIA010000447.1, forward strand.
TGATTGGAAAAACAATCTCCCATTATAAAATTTTGGAGAAGCTTGGCGAAGGGGGAATGGGCATAATTTACTTAGCAGAAGATAACAACCTAAAGCGAAAAGTAGCTCTTAAACTCCTCTCCCCATACCTTACTATAGATAAAGAAATAAATGAAAGGTTTCAGAAGGAAGCACAAATTGTTGCTTCTCTGAACCATCCGAACATAGTTACTATTTATGAAATTAATAATTTTGAAGGGCAGTATTACCTCAGTCTTGAGTACCTTGAAGGTGAGAATCTAAGGCAAAAGGTTCCTCGCGAGAATGTTTCTTTGGAATCTATAATGGATATTTCTTTGCAAATATGCAACGGTTTAAACAAGGCTCATAATTCTGGAATTATTCATCGGGATATAAAACCTGAAAATATTTTTATTACTAAAGATGGCTTGGTTAAAATATTGGATTTCGGTCTGGCTAAGTTGAAAGGTTCCTCGAGAATAACTAAAGAAAAAATTATTGGTACTGTTTCACATATGTCACCCGAACAAATACATGGTGAAGATGTTGATCACAGAACTGACATATGGTCATTTGGAGTTTTATTGTATGAAATGATTTCTGGCGAACTACCATTTAAAGGAGATTATGATCAGGCAATAATTTATTCTATACTGAATGAAGAACCTCAACAAATAAATCAAGAATTTCTTTCTATACCTGATGAGATGAAAGAAATAATCATCAAATGCTTAAATAAATCTAAAGAGGATCGTTATAACTCTGTTGAAGAAATTATTACAGAACTAAAAAAAAATAACAAGAGCTTATCTCAGGGCACTGATCCCAGGACTTCAGATATTATTGATTTTATTTCAAAGCCAGTATCAGAAATCTTTAAACCTTCAGAAAGTTTTACTGCACGTGAAGCAGAACTAAAATCACTTAATAAAAAAATAGAAGATGCTTCTAAAGGAAAAGGTTATACAATATTTATACAAGGAGAACCGGGGATTGGAAAATCACAATTGTTTTATCAGGCAGCCAATTATGCTCTTTCTCTTGATATGAATATTCTTTTAGGAAGATGTGTATTTAATGAAGGTGGATTGCCATACCATCCTTTTATAAGCTCTCTAAAAACGAATATCCAACCTGCTTTGGGCAGTGTGGATAACAAATTCTTAACAACACTTTCTACTCACGCAAACAGATATGGGATTAATTTATCCGGAAGTTTACCATTTATTAAATCATTTCTTGGTCTTTCAGAGGAGCCAATTTCACTTTTGAATAAAGAACAGCTATGGAATGCAATCTTTTTGCTGTTTCAAATTATTGCTATTGAGAAGCCCTTAGTTCTGATACTTGAAGATTTGCAATGGGCAGATAAAACTACATTGGGTTTATTTTCATTCATAGCACGAAATAGTGCTAATCTTCCTTTACTACTTATAGGAATTCATCGTCCACCAGAGATTGTCCCGCTTAGCAGGGCTGAAAAGCCTGAAGTGAACCCTTTAACTGAATCTATAAGACAATTAAGGATAGAGGATCTTGCAGACCAGATTATTCTTGAAAGGTTTAATGAAGAGGAAACGGAAATATTGGTCCACAAGCTTTTTAATTCTCCGGTCGGGAAAAACCTGGTTAAAAAAATTTTTCAGCATACAGAAGGCAATCCGCTTTTCATATCTGAATTGGTTAAGCTCTTGAAAGACAAAAACTATGTAAAATTTGAAGGTGAGAAATGGCATCTAAGGAATAATAAAATATCATTTATTCCAACTGAGAAAGTTCAGGATGTGATCCATCAAAGAGTTGACAGATTAGAAAAGGATTTACGTGAGATACTTGAAGTTGCTTCCTGTGAAGGAGAATATTTTCAATCTGAAACTCTTGCTGCTTGCTTAAACATCAATAAGATTTCCCTGCTTAAAAGCCTTAATATCCTTGAGAAGGAACATCATTTAATAAGGCATGAAAAGAACCGTTATAAATTTGATCATATATTAATTAAAGAAGTTTTGTATAGAAACATTCTGGATGAATTGAGGGATGAATATCACCGGATGATTGCTGATTATATTATAAATCAATATGGAACAAATGATGAATTTGCTTCTTCCATTTCTTATCATCTTCTTGCTTCAGGAGAAGAAGAAAAAGCAATTAACTACCTTATTCGTGCAGCAGATAGGGCAAGAGAACTTCATGCTGTTGAAGATGCAACTAACTATTACCAGAAAGTTGATACCATTCTTACAAAAATAAAATCTGTTGATACAACTTTGCGATTAAAAGTAGAAGAAGGTTTGGGTGATATGCTTTCATTAACGGGAAATACAGAATCTGCTCTTGAACATTTTAATAGTTATTTAAAAGCAGCCAGAGAGGCACAAAATCAAAATGAAGAAGTTAAAGCACTCAGAAAAATATCTAAAGTCTTCCGCATAAAGGGGAAAATTAATGATGCATTTAAATTGTGCGAAGAAGCGTTAGCTCTTGCAAAAACAATTAAAAACAAACCGGAATTAATCCATTGTATAAACACAATGGCTTTTACTCATGCAAGTAAAGGTGAATATAACTTAACCATAGAACTTTCTAAAGAAGCTTTAACTCTCTCGGACGAACTAAGTGATTCCGGAAATCTGTTGCTTCGGGAAAGAAATCAATCTATAAGTTTTAGTAATATTGGCTTTGCTTATTGGCATATGGGAAATTATCCTTCTGCGATGGAATATCTTAACCATGCATTGAGAACGCAGCACTCTATCGGCGACAGCTTAGGATTATCAACTACTTTAAATTATCTTGGATTAGCATACTGGAAATTCGGAGAATATAAAAAAGCTCTTGATAGTGCTTTTGAATCTGTAAAGATTAAAAAAAGCATTGGTGATTACTTAAAGATACCAGGAAGCTTAAACGTAATAGGAGATATTTACAGAGACTTATATGATATCAATAAAGCAATTGATTTCCACTCTGAATCCCTCTCATTAGCGCGCGAACACCAGAATAAAGGTGCTATGTGCGATAATATCCGAGACCTTGGTGAAGATTATTTTTTATTAGGAGATACAGACAAAGCGCTTAAATATTTTGAAGAAGTTCTTGAGTTAGCAAAAAATGCCGGCATTATGTGGTACGAAACAAGAGCTTACATTTCTCTAAGTGAATTGTATAATTTTATTGATAGTAATGAAAAAGCATTATATTATTCTGATCTTGGATTAGAGTATGCGAATAAAATTAAAGCTAACGATCTTATAATTGAAGCATTGTGGAATCAGGCAAAGGTTAAAGCTACAGCAGAGAATAAGGATGAAATAAAAAAATTATATCTTCAGGCAATAGAAATAGCAGAATCCGTTGGGCACAATACTTTTCTCTGGCAGCTTTATAACGATTTCAGCAAATTTCTGGAAAATAATTCCCAACTTACCGAAATGATTATTTACAGAGATAAATCAAAGAATGTATTAAACAAAATTCTTGATAACCTGGATTCGGATTTAAAGAAAACTTTTCTGCAATCGCAAAAGGTTAAAGAAGTTTTTGAGTTTGCTGAAAGCCATTAGCAAAAGCATTTATTTTAATTTTTCAAAGTATGATTGATAAAGTTATATCTCATTATAAAATTTTAGAAAAACTCGGCGAAGGCGGAATGGGGGTAGTGTATAAAGCTGAGGATATAAAACTTAAGCGTGAAGTTGCAATAAAATTTCTTCCTGATTACATCTCATCCAATCAAGAAGAAAGAAAAAGATTTGAAATAGAAGCACAAGCAGCAGCATCTCTCAATCATCCAAATATTTGTACTATATATTCAATTGAAGAAGCTGATGATCAGACTTTCATAGTTATGGAATACATTGAAGGAAAGGAATTAAAAGATATTGTAGAGACAAATCGCGATATGTCCCTTCCGATTAATGATGTATTGAAATATGCCGTCCAAATTGCAGAAGGATTGGAAGCTGCACACAAAAAAGGAATAGTACACAGAGATATTAAATCTTCTAACATAATGATTAGCGAAGATGGAAAAGTTAAGATAATGGATTTTGGATTGGCAAAATTATTCAACAGTCAGGTGACAAAAAGTAATCAGACTTTGGGGACTTTATCATATATTTCCCCTGAACAATTGCAAGGTTTAAAGGTTGATTTCAGAGCAGACTTCTGGTCATTTGGTGTAGTTCTTTATGAAATGCTTACTGGTACTTTACCTTTCCAGGGCGATTATGAAGCAACTGTTATTTATGCAATACTGAATGAAGATCCGAAAGCCATTCAGAATTACAGATCCGATGTTCCGGAAAATATTATTTCTCTTGTCTCATCAATGCTTCAGAAAGATCCTGATAAAAGAATTTCTTCTATGAATGAATTAATGGAAAAATTGAAAACAAAAATATCAACACAGGAAATAAAGGCTAATGGTGAAAAATCAGTTGCCGTACTGTATTTTGAAAATATGAGCCCTGAAAAAGAAAATGAATATTTCTGTGCAGGTATAACAGAAGATCTGATAACTGATTTATCAAGGATTAAAGAATTAAGAGTTATTCCGCGCTCCGATGTTCTTCCTTTTAGAAATAAGGAAATTAATTCTAAGAAGGTCGGGGAGATGCTAAAAGTTCCATTTATACTTGAAGGCAGTGTAAGAAAAGCAGGACAAAAAATCCGGATTTCAGCTCAGCTTGTTGATGTAAAGAGCGGTTTTCCAGTATGGGCAGATAGGTATGACCGTTCATTGGAAGATATTTTTGAAATACAGATGGAAGTATCTCAAAAAATTACGGGTGCTTTGAAATTATCTCTTACTGAAACTGAAAAAAAATTGATTGGCAAAAAACCTACTGTTGATATGAGGGCTTATGACTTTTATCTCAGGGGAAGAGACTTCTTATCAAAGTATGGGAAAAGAAATAATGAGGCTGCTATTCAAATGTTTGAATTTGCTTTATCAATTGATGCTGATTTTGCATTAGCTTATGCAGGGTTAGCAGAAGCTTATTCATACAAGTATATGTGGTATGACGGAAACTTGAAATGGTTGGGAAAAATTATTGATGTGAGTGAAAAAGCATTGGAAAAAGATCCTGGTCTAACTGAGGCAAAATTTGGAATCGGGATGGTGTATTATCATCAAAAAAGATTTAATGAAGCAATTGATATTTTTAAGAAAATAATAGAGGAGAAGAATGATTTTTATCTCGCTTACAGATGGCTGGGTATTACTAGTGATATTTTAGGGGATTATGATTCAGCTATTAAATATTATAAGGCCTCTGCAACATTCAAACCTTATAGTGAAGAGCCTTTAATGCAGCTCGATATGACTTATCGTAGAAAAGGAGACTTTGAAAGTGCAAAAAAAGTCGAAAAGGAATTCTTAAAAATTGCTGAACAAAAATTATTAATTAATCCAGACGATGTTATTGCTCTCAGCAGAGTTGCTGGAGTTTATTCAAGTCAGGGGGATAAGGAAAAAGCTTTGCAAACCATTAAAAGAGTAATGGAAATTGATCCTGAAGATGGTCTGGCTATTTACAATAGTGCTTGTGTATATGCACGTATGAATATGAAAGATGAAGCATTAAAGTATTTACGAATTGCTTTTGATAATGGATATAAAAATATAAGAGAATGGGTAAAAAGCGATCCCGATTTTAATACTTTACGTGATGATCCTGAATTTAAAAAAATAATAGATGTGGAAGTTTAATTTTTTGAATTTTAAATAAGTTACCAAATAATATATTCCCTCTGTCCTAATTCCTACTACAAAATATTTCTCTAATTTACTACCATTCTTTCATTCTCACTTCTATATAGCATCCGGATTTAAATGAATAATTTCTTACTCGTAAAACAGGAGTTTTATCTATGTCTCAAACAGAAAGTAAAGACATCTTAAGAAATATTTTTTCTGTAAGCAGTGACGGGATAGCTTGTATAAGTTTTCACAATTAGGAAACTAAACCGCTACCGTTTCAACCTGTTCAACTCTGAATGGGAAATCAAAAAAATAATGGTCCTGATCTTCTTTAATCATATTATCCTTAAATAAAAAATATCTCTCAAATTCCACATTAGTGCTTTCAGGTTTATAAGGCAGAAATAAACCTTCTTCCCATTGCCATTTAGGCAGCCTTATCTTTTTATGACTAACAAGGTAGGCCATATCAACCATAACTTTTCTTGTGCCGTTGTTCGTTTCTTTTCTGAGGTAAACCGGATTCATATAATTTTTTATAAAGAATGTTTTTAATCTAACTAATTTGGTTAAAATTAAAAAAGCTCTGAAGCAAAGTGAAAGAAATTAAAATCAAAAGTTTCCCATTGGGGTAGCCGCAGGCTTCAGCCTGCGAGAGGCTTTAGCCACAATTTTTAGGAAAAATTGGGCTAAAGCCCTAGGGTGTTTTGGTTAATTTATCCCCAACCTGTCTGCCGACCAGGCAGGCATAAATGTTGGGGCTATTTAAAATACAATCTACATAATTTCAGTAAAGTAACTATGCAATCTTTCCGGTTCTCAACTGTTTTGGGATTGAAAAGAAATCCAATCATTTATTAATTCTTTTTAACAGATTCCTAAAAATTACTTTTGTAAGCTTCTTAGGTTTTTTACCTGCTTCAGATGAAATTAATTGCCAGTCAGGAGAAGCAGTTTCCTTGGCTATATCGAAAATAATATTCGTTTCTTTTTTGGATAAAAGATCTATTCTGCAATTTACCCCAAACGCCCAGAGTCCTGTTGGTTTAAAAGAAACAGCTAATTTCTTTCCTGAATAAATATCCGCAGCAGGAAGCTTTACATCTTCAATAGTAATGTTGTTTTTTTTAACAGAATAATCCGGTATATCCACAATCCATTCAGAAATATTTTCATAAAGATTATTAATTCTTTCTGCCAGATATTTAGCTCTTTTAACCTTTTCTTTCTTAGAAATATCCGGATTAAAAATAAAATTGTTGTTGGATGGTTTAGATGATTTACTTTTCTTATTCATTATGAAAATAATTTATAAGAGTTAATAATTATTTGTTTCCTTTTGAATCCCCATTTTTGTCAGATCAGAGAACTCCTTTATTTATTCATATCAAACAGGTTCAATTTATATTCTTTTAAATTAAAATAACTATTGTTTTTATTCAATTTGTAGCTTAGTTTATGTGTATCCCTAATCAAAAAATTAAAAGGAGTACTTATGAAATATAAAATATTATTTTACTCACTTCTAACTTTCGCTTCTTTTTTCTTTCTCTTTACTCAATTCGATTGCAAAACTGAACCGGAAAAAAAAGAAATGAATCAGGAAGAAATGATTAAAAGAGGTGCCTATCTTGTTCATTTTGGCGGATGTAATGATTGCCATACACCAAAAGTATATGGCCCTCATGGTCCCATGGATGATACAACACGCATACTCTCTGGTCATCCTTCAAATGAAGTAATTACTGCAGTTCCAACGGAGTTTCTTGGACCTGGTAAGTGGGCAGCAGTTACTAATGGTCATTTTACAGCCTGGGCTGGTCCTTGGGGTATTTCCTTTACTAAGAATCTTACACCTGATGAACCCACCGGAATTGGAACATGGACTGAAGAAATATTTATTAAAGCAATGCGTACCGGGAAGCAAATGGGTTTTGGAAGAGATCTTCTTCCGCCAATGCCCTGGTTCAATGTAGGAGCATTAAGTGATGAGGATTTAAAATCAGTCTTTGCTTACTTAAAATCATTAAAGCCAATTCATAACCAGGTACCTGAACCTATTCCTCCGGATTCGATTTATAAAATTAAATGATTTTCTAAATTCGTTTTGTTCCAAAACACTTTTTCAAGGACCGGGCACAGGAAAAGGATTTTAATACTAAGATTCAGATCACCTAACTATTTATTGATTACTGAATCACATTTTTCCTTTCAAAATTAATTTAGCTTTATTCTAACAGCTTGAAAGGATAAAAAATGAGAGCATCAACAATAATAGGTATAATCCTGATTGTAGGGGGAATTTTAGGATTCATATTTAAGGGTATAAGTTATACCGAGAAAGAGCAGATTGTAGATGTAGGCCCGATTGAAATTGAATCTGAGGAAAAAGAAACTATTCCTATACCTGAAATATTAAGTGGAATTGCAGTAGTAGGTGGTATAGTTTTAGTTGCCGTAGGGAGCAAAAAGAAAAGCTAAAATTTAATACAAGCCGGATTACTCCGGCTTTTTCTTTTTCATCTGTAAATACTTTTTATAGTTGCTTAGATGCTAATTACAAATTCCATATTTCTTTTTCCTTCTTAAAATTAATCTTTTCTAATAATTTTTTCCAAAGAGAAATTCAGATAAAATTTTTACTTAGATAATTTCATTATAATCCTTGACTTTAACTAACTATATAAATAATTAATAACCCTATTAACCTGAGAAATGCACTTTCATCAAACATATATGAAATAACATAGAGGAATACAAATGAAAAACTCATTTACATTTTTATTATTGTTTATAGCGGTGTTCTTTTACAGCAGCACTTTCTCTCAAAACTTCTGGGAACAAACAAATGGTCCTAATGGCGGAAGCGTCAGATCATTGGCTGTAAATTCAAGCGGTCACATCTTTGCTGGAACTCAAGGAGGCGGTGTTTTACGATCCACAGACAACGGAGAGAATTGGACCCAGATAAATAATGGCTTAGCTGCTAATGATATTTATGCTTTAGCAATTAATTCAAGCGGTCACATTTTTGCAGGTGCTATTAGTGGAGGTGTTTTCCGTTCTACAGATAACGGTGAGAACTGGACCCAGGTAAATAATGGTTTGGATTACCCTTTTGTAATTTCTTTAGCAATCAATTCAAGCGATCATATTTTTGCCGGAACCTTTGAAGGCGGCGGTATTTTCAGATCTACAGATAATGGAGAGAATTGGACTTTAGTGATTAATGGTTTAACAAATACTTATGTTCTGGGATTAGCAATCAATTCAAGTGATCATATCTTTGCAGCAACTTATGATTATATTTTTCGATCAACTGATAATGGAGAAAACTGGACTCAGCTTAGTACCGGTTTAACAAACCCTTTTGTTTGGACTTTT
>JAUSIA010000448.1 GCA_030648225.1 Ignavibacteria bacterium
AAGCAGGAAGGAAATAGATAAAATAGTAAGTGTAATTTTTAATGATGATGAAGATGATTTTGCAAACACAATGGAAAAAATATCTGAGTGCAAAGACTATGAACAGGCTTCGGAAATTCTTAAATCTGTTTTCTTTACATACCGGGTAAATCCTTACAAAAGAGAAGCAGTTACTCTTACAAATGCAGTCTCAAATTATTTTCACCAGGGTAATTAATGTTCATTGATTATGCTGAGATTGAAGTTCAGGCCGGTAAAGGCGGGGATGGTGCAGTTACTTTCAGAAGAGAAAAATATGTACCTAAAGGAGGACCATCAGGAGGAAACGGAGGCAGTGGTGGAAGTGTTATCATTAAAGCCTATCATAATCTTTCGACTCTTTTGGATTTCCGTTATAAAAAAATTTATAAAGCCGGGAAGGGTGATCCGGGTGGTTCTTCTTTAAAAGATGGAAAGAATGGACAAGATGTTTTCATAAAAGTACCTGTCGGCTGTATTATTAAAGATGAAGAAACAGGTAAGACAATAATTGATCTTGATGAAGATGGAAAAGAAATAATTGTTGTAAAAGGAGGGAAGGGAGGAAAAGGGAATAGCAATTTTGCAACTCCAACCAACCAGGCTCCAAGATTTGCAGAAGATGGGAAACCGGGAGAGAAGAAAAAATTAATTCTTGAGTTAAAGCTTATTGCAGATGTTGGATTGGTTGGATTTCCAAATGCCGGAAAATCAACTCTTATATCAAAAATCTCTGCGGCAAAACCAAAGATTGCAGATTATCCTTTTACAACTCTCGAACCTAATCTTGGTATAGTGCGGTATAAAGATTTTGAAAGTTTTACGGTTGCAGACATTCCCGGGATTATTGAGGGTGCACACGAAGGTAAAGGACTTGGCTTAAAGTTTTTACAGCACATTGAAAGAACAAGAATACTTTTGTTTCTTATTGATATTACTTCTGAAAATTACCAGGAAGAATACAACGTTCTGCTTAATGAACTTAAGAGCCACAGCAAAAAGCTTGCAGCAAAAACAAAAATTGTTTCATTATCTAAAGCTGACCTTGTTGAAGAAAGTGATTTAAAAAAGATTCAGAAGAAAAAAATTAAGAATGCTGATTCTCCTTTAATAGTTTTTTCTGCTGTTTCCGGTTATGGTTTGCAGGATTTAGTAGATTACTTATGGAAAATGTTGAAGAGTGAGATGGATGAGAAATAAAAAATGATTTCTGCAATTTCTTTTGAGATTCCGTATCTCACTTCATTCGTACGGAATGACATACAATATTCAATTCAAACTAATTTAAATTTGATTTAAAATACCTTATCATAGTTTTATTAGAACTAAATTATTCTGAAAAATCTTTTTAAGGAGTATTTATGAAATTAATAAGAAAGAGTATTCTAATTTTTCTTATTGCCGGTCCTTTCTTTTTCAATTCCTGCGATTCCGGAATAAATCTTTTTTCTAAATCTGATGATGTTCAGCTTGGGAAAGACCTTGATGCAGAGATAAGAAATAATCCAAAGGAGTATCCAATTTTTAAAGGAGATCCATCAGTAAAAAGATATATCAACGAGAGAATATTTCAGCATATTCTCGCATCATCAAAAATTGAAAGTAAAGGTACTTACAACTATCAGCTTGAAATTATTGACCAGGATGTTTTAAATGCTTTTGCTCTGCCGGGAGGATATATTTATGTGTATACAGGATTATTGAATTATCTTGATTCTGAAGCAGCACTCGCCGGAGTATTGGGTCACGAGATTGCTCATGCTGAGGAAAGACATGCTACTGAGAGAATGACATCATATTATGGAGTCTCAATTCTGCTTAGCCTTGTTCTTGGTGAGAACCCATCGCAGATTGCAGAAATTGGAGCTAATCTTTTTGTTGGCTTGGGATTTCTTGCTAACAGCAGATCGGATGAAAACCAATCAGATGAGAGATCATTTGAGTACATGAAAGATACAAGATACTATCCGGGCGGTGTAAAATTCTTTTTTGAGAGAATGAGAGATGATGGATTGGTAAGTTCCAAAAGTGATAAGGTAGCAACATTTTTATCTACACATCCTGATCCGATTGATAGGATTGCAAATACAAATAATCGCCTGCAAAGTGCCGGCTTACCTGTTAAAGATTATAAAAGTGAAGGGGAAGGAATTTATAAGAGTGAGTATTTGAGCAATATTAAAAATAAGCTGCCGAAGAAATGATCATTAGCAAAGATTTAGTATTTCAAAAAGATAGAGCAATTTTTGTAAATAACTTCAAATCTGGCTATATTTCCCGCCTGAATTTTGGGCGGGGTAGCTCAGTAGGTTAGAGCAGTGGAATCATAATCCACGTGTCGGGGGTTCGAATCCCTCCCCCGCTACAGTGAAATAAGGAGAAAAGGATGTATACACTTTTAGTAACAATTTGTGCAATAATTTCGGTTCTTTTAATCATCATCGTGCTAATGCAGTCCAGCAAAGGCGGCGGACTTGCAGGAACATTTGGTGGTGCAGGTATGGGAACTGTTTTTGGAACCAGAAGAACTGCTGATTTTTTGAGCAGGGCGACCTGGTGGCTTGGAGGTATTCTTGCAGTACTGGCAATAATAACTAATCTTTTCTTTTTGCCCGGGCAATCATCTTCTGAACAGATTGAAAGTATTATTCAGCAGAATAGACAGAATGTACCACAATCACCATCTTTACCGCAACAACAAAATAATCCTCCACAAAACCAGTAACAGAATCCAGATTAATTAATTTTATAGTCCCGATATTTCGGGACTTTTTAATTAATTCCAATTACACAAAGTCTGGATTATGTTATTTTGTATATCCCTGTGAAACTTTGCACCATTCATTGAAAATTCAAAGAAGATAGAGATAATAAGATCATCTCCGTTTTCACATGTAAGATATCCCGATATTGAAGAGACTCCATTAAGCGTTCCTGTTTTTCCATGGAAATTATTTTCAGCAAATGATCCTGTCATTCTGTTTTTAAGAGTTCCATCAACTCCTGCTATACTTAATGAATTATAGAAGTCGTCAAAGTTTGCAACATCGAAATACATTTTCTCAAGAAGACCTGTTATTGCGCCAACAGTAACCTGGTCAAATCTTGAAATACCGGAACCATCAACTATTGCAGTTCCCTTTGAAAAGATACCGTTATCGGAAATGTAGGTTAAGATTGTCTGAGTTGAGTAAAAAGCATTACCTTGTTCCCCGCTTGAAACTGCCCCAATTGTTTTGAACAAACATTCTGCAAGAAAATTATCACTCTCTTTATTGATTAATTTGATCAACTCTCTAAGTTCAATCCCTTTTTCGGATATTGATACAGCTGCTTCAGGAGTAATTCCTTCCTCTGCATTTAAAGCAACTTCAATACTTGCCGCCAGTAATTTACTTCTAAATAATAATGCAGCATTGAGCGGAGGATTATCAATATTAACATAATAGTTTCTGAATCTGCCTCTTCTCTTTTTCTGAACAATTTTTTTATTATTATCAATTACCAGTGCAGATATAGGGGGAAGTTTAACATTTGCAACTTCATCTGTAATCCAATCATCACGCATATAAATGTTATCGAAATAGGAATCATCGCCAATAATTTTACCGGTTATTTTTGTAATACCCATATCTTTTAATTCATTTACCATTGCCTGAAGATCTTCAGAAGTGAAAAGGGAATTACCAAATCCTTTTATATATAGATTGCCATCAACCACACCATCATCAAGATTATTATCATCACTCAATATTTTTGTGTAAAGTATAAAATCTCCTCCCATCAATGACAATGCCGTTGCAGTGGTAAATAATTTTGTATTTGAAGCAGGTATCATTGAGACGGTATGATTTAAAGAATAAATTGTATCTTCTGTTAAAGGATTATAAATAAGAATACCAGCCTTAGTTGTTGAAGGCAGTCTTGAAAGTAATAAATCAATTTTGTTCCTTATTTCTTCTTCAGATAAACTTAAAAGGGGAGAGATAAATAAAAATGAGAGGAGTAAATATCTTAATATCTTCATAAACTATTGTAAATATCTTTTCATTCTTAGATTTGTAATAATCTTTTATAATTTTATTTATATAATTGATGCGAAAATAGAAATTTTATTTCTATAAATAAAAGCCTTTTTTTTAACTACTATCCGGAAAAATTTCTTTATGGTAAAAGATAAATCACAGAAGACGCTTCTTAAGGCATATGAAAATGTTGACTTTCTGAATTCAGCGGATGCAAGAATTTTAAGAATGCTTGCTGAATTCCTTCAGCCTCAAAGCAGGTTCAGGAAGCTGAAGATAATGGACACAATTGTATTTTTTGGTTCGGCAAGGTTAATGTCGAAGCGTGATGCTATGAAAGTTTATAATGAATTTAAAACCATAAATCCCGAAGACACAGCAAAACTTGCCGAAGAACTAAGGGCAGTTCAGCAGCTTGTTCATATGTCCAGATATTATGAAGACACTGTTGAACTTTCAAGGAGATTAACAGAATGGTCAATGAATCTTAAAACACCTGCCAACAGGTTTATTGTATGCACAGGTGGCGGACCCGGAATTATGGAAGCAGCTAACAAAGGTGCAAAACTTGCCGGAGGTTATTCAGTTGGGTTAAACATCAGCATTCCGTTTGAACAATTTGTTAATAAATATGTATCAGCCGATTTGAGCTTTGAATTCCATTACTTTTTTATGCGGAAGTTTTGGTTTGCATATCTTGCCAAAGCTTTAATTGTTTTTCCCGGCGGCTTTGGTACAATGGATGAATTTTTTGAACTATTGACTCTGATCCAAACTGGTAAGATTAAAAAGAAACTTCTTCTTGTTGTTTATGATAAAAAATACTGGAGCGGCATAATCAATTTTAACGGATTGGTTGAGCATGGTGTAATCAGCAAGGCAGACTTGAATTTATTTTCATTCTGTAATACAGTTGATGAAGCCTTCGAATTAATCACTTCACATTTCAAAAAGAATTATCTGGATAAAGAAACTGATGGGATCGAACCAAGCTTGCATTTAAAATAAAAATGCCTCTTAAATAAGAGGCAGAAACCTACACCATTTCATCCTGACGGTGAGCCCGTCTGAGAGCTTTCAATTTTTCCATTCTTTTCTTAACAGAAGGTTTTACAAAAAATGCTCTCTTCTTATATTCTTTAAGTACCCCTGATCTCTCATATTTCTTTTTGAACCTTCTGAGAGCTTTATCTATGGATTCGTTTTCGCCGACTGATATACCAACCAAGTAATTCGCCTCACTTTTTTTGGTTTTTTAGGTTAATGATTCAATTAATTTTTTATGACCTGATTTCTGAAATTCAACCGAAATAGATTTTTGCCCATTTGATAAAACTTCTTTTCCAACAACTTTTCCGAAATCATCCCAATTCTGATGATAAATTGACTGACCAATCTCAAAAGACTTCTGAAGAGAATATGTTACACATTCTTCATTTTCAATTCCCTCAAGAGATACTTTTGTTGCTTTTACATCTTCAGTTAAGTCAATAATCATAGTATGCTTGCATTTCTTGCATTTAGCCCATCTCTTGTTTTCATTGCCGGTAACTTCACCGGCTAATTCCATTTTTCCAAGGGCATTGCAAAAACTGCAATAAGCCTAAACATTTTTAATTCTTGCCATTAAATACCTTATTTTTCAAATCAAGCCTTTAAATAAATTCAAGAACGTCTGGATAATCAAGAATAATTCTTCTGCTTAGTTGTTTCTTTTCGATTTAGAAATTAAAACAGGTGTTTTTGATAATCTGATAACTTTTTCTGCAACAGAAATCTTCTTTTAATTCAGCATATGGAATATTGGATACAACAGCAATCGTATTACCCGATTCATAAGTATCAAATAATTTCTTTCTTCGGGATTTTCAAGCCAACTCTCAGATAATTTAAGAATTTTATGCTTGTTAAGATAGTTTTCTCGAAAAGAATGCTGTTAAAAAATTTTTAGACGGTTTTATTTTTCTTATAACTTTCCTTCTTACTTGTTCAGGGGTTGGCTGGATTTTTAATCTCTCTGTAATAATTGATTTTATAAAAAGCTGAACATTATAATCAAACTTTATATCAGGGTCCTTTTCAATAAGATTTTTTATCTCATTTAATTCAGATTGATCAGTTACTTCACAATCAACATATTTTGTAATTAATTCGTTTGTGTTTAATTCAGCCACAGCTTTTTGCTATTTATTCTTTATTGATGTTACCTTTTTCTCTGCATCCTTATAAAGCTTAGTGAAAAGCATTTTCCTTCCCTTGTGAAGTCTTGACCTGACAACTCCAACAGGTATATCAACAAAATCAGCCATCTCTTCATAATTGAAGCTTTCTATATCGCATAGGATAATTACAGTCCTGAAATCTTCGGGGAGAGATGATAACGCTTCCGAGAGTTCTTTATCAGTAAGGTTATTATGAATTTCTTTTTCTAATTGTGAGCTATCTGTTGATGAGGCTTTTATTTTTTCATAAAACTTTTCAACTTTTTTATTATCCGGTTTATTTAGTTCTGTCGATTTCTTACTATATGAATTTAGATAAGCATTCCTCATAACCCGGAATAACCAGGCCTTAAAATCAGTGCCTCTTTCTAATTTATCATAAAACCGGAATGCTTTCAGGTAAGTTTCTTTTAAAAGGTCACTTGCTCTGCCTTTATTACCGCATATTCTTAAAGCAAAATTATAAAGAGGATCCATATGAGGAATGGCGTTCTGCTCAAATTCAGAATATAATTTTACCTGCTCATTCAATACAGCTAAAATAACCTGGGGAAACATTACTCGTTATTCTCAATTTTTCATTTAACTATCAAGGCATTACCTGATTTAAATTCAGGTTTCAAAGGATCTAATACAAATCCATTGACCAGAACAAATTTAATTTCATCATCTTTTTTAATAATGAAATTCGCTTTCTTTCCTAACTTAAGATTTAAAGGTTCATCTTCTGCAGTTTTATAAAAAATGTTTACCGGAAGTTTTGTAAAACCCGGTGAAACCTTCCCTGTTAATACCACATTTGTGTATCCTTCTTTATAAAGTTCTGAGAAATCCAGTTTCTCAATTTCTGTTAATGAACTAAATGGTTGGGGATAGGTTTTCCCAATTGTTATTTCCATTCCTTTAAGATCATACTCATCATATCCATAAAAGACCGAGAGATCGCCTACATCTTCAACCGCAGATTTATAATAAAAATCTTTTGCTTCACTATAATTTTCTTCTTCTCTGTTAATGCCGATATCAATAGTATATTCGTGTCCGGCATTTTTGTATCTTAAATTTCTTAAGATAAGATCCATAATAAATTTTTCATTAAAAGGAATCTTCTCATAAACTGCCGGATCCTCATTCTTATAAGTTTCTTCCGCTATACTTTTAAATGCATAAAGAAGAGAAAGGAAGTTCATTCTACGAATGAGTTGTTTTTCAGGATCGTCTTTATATCCCCCTGATTCAATCAGGATTGTTCTTGTCCCTAATTTCTGAAAATTATCACCAAAAGCTCTTGGCTCAAAATCATCCGAGTATTTGGCAATGTGGCCGGGAATGAAATGAGATATGTTTTTATAAATCCCCGAGATTAATTTTATTGCATCTTCTCTTACAGGTGAAACACTTTTTTCATAATCAACTGTTGATGCAAGAAAAGATAAAGTGGCAGGTTTAGAACTGTTTCCAACTGAATATCTTGTACTCTGATCATGAAGATTAAATCCAAAATCTGCTTTAAGGCTATCAAAAATATGCATTAATAGTTCACCCTCAGGAGTTTGCTGCCGGACTGCATCACGATTTATATCTATCTCAAATATATTTCTTCTCTGATAAATTTCAGCACCATCAGGGTTTACCATTGGCATAAAATATATGGAAAGCTTATCATGAATTAATTTTCTGAAATCATTAAATGAATCTTCAGTTTTCAAAAAATTGAAAATATCCAGCAAAGCCATTGTTGCTGTTGGTTCGTCGCCATGCATTTGAGACCATAAAAAAATTTTTATAGGTCCTTCTCCCCAACCTATTAAGTAAATTTCTTTTTTCTTCGCCGACACACCAGCTTTTTTAACCGTGAAAAAATTTTTATCTTCCAGAGAAGTTAGTAGTGGTTTGATATCCGAATGTTTGAATCTTCTATGGTTTATAGATTTTTCACGATAGCTGTCATATTGTTGATCAAGTGATTTTAAAAAATCCAGGTCCTGTGCGGAAGTTATCATAGGAAAAATTAATATTAGTTTTAGAATAAATTTAAGCATAACATTTATTAAAATTATTTGATACTTAATTTATTTACTTAAGTTTTTGAATGCAAAGGAGAAAGTAAATTGGTAACATCAACATTAAAAATAGGCTCAACAGCTCCTGATTTTGATCTTCCTGCTGTGGATGGGAATAATTATTCGTTATACTCATTTAAAGACAGCGCTGAACTGGTTGTTATCTTTAGCTGCAATCATTGTCCTTATGTTCAGGCGTATGAAGACAGGATAATTGATTTGCAGAAAGAATATAAAGATAAAGGTGTCTCAGTAGTGGCTATTAATTCTAATGATATCACAAACTATCCTGATGATTCTTTTGATCATATGGTTAACCGTGCTAAGCAGAAAGGATTTAATTTCCCTTACCTAAGGGATGAGGAACAAATTGCTGCATCTGCTTATGGTGCTACACATACTCCGGAAGTATTCCTTTTTAACAAAGAACGTAAGCTTGTTTATACTGGAAAGATAGACGATAACTGGCAGGAACCTGAAAAGGTAAGAAATCAATATTTAAAAAATGCTATTGATGAACTTCTGAAAGGAAAGGAAATTTCAGTACCGGAAACTTATTCCATCGGGTGTACTATTAAGTGGAAAGCTTAGGAGGGGAAAAAAGTAGGCAGTAAGCAGTAGGCAATTTAGAAACCATACATTGTCATTAAAGTCATTTATTGTCATTGGTTGTTATGCAACATTTTATTGCTTAATTGCCAAATTGTTTAATTGTTAAAAATTAAGATTATGAAATTAACAGCAATTGGATAATTAGACAATTTAACAATTGAATGACTACTGAATGACAATTGAATGACTACTGAATGACAACCGAATGACTATTGAATGACAATGATTGACGAAAGAAGCTCTAATGACAGTGAAGCGAATGACTAATGACAAAATTACCTTGGGATGCCTATCTCTTCTTCAAACTTTTCAATTACCGCAAGGGGGTTGTGGGAAATGCTGAAGCAGTAAACCGGGTAAAGCTGCGAGAAAGTTTTTACAATTTCTAGAAGAATATCTGATGAATAAATAATTTCAGAATCTTTGCTTAATTCTTTTTGTAGCAGAAAAAATTTAATGCGAGCCATCCTGTTAAATTCTTTTTCAATGTCAAAACTTTTAGAAATTAATTCCGGTTCTTTATTCATTTCATAAAAATCAAACTTTCCGTTTAGTTCAAATCTTCTGAAGGTTTCAACAAGCTCATCTTTATGACCCGGCAAATTTTTTTTAAAGAACAGCTCGTTCCCCACAGAATTATTTATAAGTAATCCATATTCAATTCCTTTTTGATCAATATAGATATAGAATTCACTGTCTTTCTTAAATCTTCTGAAATGAATCAGAAAATAAGTGCGGTAAGGAACCTTGTCTGAAAAACGTGCATCCTTATTAATCCTCAGCATTGTTTTATCAAATTTAGGTTCAGTATTTATTTTCGGTTCAACCTGGTTAAAGAATGGTGCAAGACTATTGATTAAAGTTTTTGCCGGAAGGACAATAAAGTTATCGTATCTTTCTCTGTTTTGTGTGAACCATTGTAATGAATTATTTTCTGAAAGCTCAGCAAAGAATTTAAAGCTCTCTTTACCGAACCCTGTAAATGAAGATGAATCAGAACTCAATACATAAACCCAAGATTTATTGTAAGATAAAACCCGCCGATATCTTTATTAAATCTTCCCTCCAGGCTTTCAACTCCTTCATCAAAGAAATGGACAACATAATATCTTAAATTTATTCCCAGCAGGCTTGATTTATCCAACCCAAAGTTAGCCCCGAACCCAACATAGCCGCCGGCTGCAAACTTTGTTCTTGCATATCCGAAAGCATTGA
>JAUSIA010000449.1 GCA_030648225.1 Ignavibacteria bacterium
ATAAGAAATATTTCAAAAGAAATAGCTGTTGATATTTTTCCAATCGTAGAAAAAAATCAAAATAGTTTTTTCATAAATGAAGTCGAATCCGGGGAAATGATTTATGCAAGAGGAAACTAAAAGCTGGCTTACTTATTCTGAAGAGAATCTTGAAGCAGCCAAAGTCTTACTTGAAAGTCAACTTTATAATCCCTGTCTTCACAACATTCAATAATCTATAGAGAAGGCACTAAAGTCTTTATTCATTGAAAAAGTAATTCCATTTAAGAAAACTTACAATATAATGGAACTTAAAACGATTTTAGAAAAGAAAGGCATTTCGATAGGATTAACCGAAGATGAATGTGATTTTTTAGATAGTATCTACTTGCCTTCCAGGTATCCTATTGGAAGTGCTCTTCCTTTTTTTTATCCGGATAAAAACATTTGCAAAAATTCAATTTTAATAGCAGAAAGTGTAATAAAGGAAGTAAAAAATTTAGTAGAGTAATCGTCTAATCTCTTTAATATGTAAAAGTTCAAGTATTATCATCATTAAAAAATTTATGAGCTTAAAAAATTTTATGTTTTTATTAACAATAATTTTCACTCAAACTTCTTTCCACCAGGAAGAATTATTCATCAGCAAAGTATTAACTCAGCCCGGCGGATTTACAACCGGAATTGAAGGTCCTGCCTGTGATAAAGATGGAAACATTTATGCTGTAAACTTTCAGAAGAAAGGAACAATAGGTAAAGTTACTCCTGATGGAGATTGCAGTTTATTTGTTGAGCTGCCTGAAGGAAGTACGGGAAATGGAATACGTTTTAACAGCAAAGGGAAGATGCTTATTGCAGATTATACCGGGCATAACATTCTTAAAGTTGATATTAATACAAAAGAGATTTCTGTATTTGCTAATGAACCAAAAATGAACCAGCCGAACGATATTGCTATTTCTTCAACAGACATTTTATTTGCAAGTGATCCCAACTGGAAAGATTCGACGGGAAATCTCTGGAGAATTGATAAAGATGGAAAAGTAACTTTACTCGAATCAAATATGGGAACGACAAATGGTGTAGAGGTTAGTCCATATGATAAAATTTTATATGTGAATGAATCTATACAAAGAAATGTTTGGGCTTATGATTTATCTGTTGAAGGAAATATCAGCAATAAAAGATTATTAATTAAGTTTGATGATTTCGGTCTTGATGGAATGAGATGCGATGCTGAAGGAAATCTTTTTATAACAAGATATGATAAAGGAACAGTTATCAAAATTTCCCCTGAAGGAAAAATTCTTAAAGAGATTACATTAACAGGTAGGAAACCATCTAATATTACTTTTGGCGGAGAAGATGGGAAAACAGCTTACGTTACTCTCGCCGATAATGGGAATATAGAAACGTTCCGAGTTGATGTTCCCGGCAGTGAAGGGAAGTCTCAACAGGTGAAATGATTATTACTTATTATAAACTAAACTTACGCAAAGTGTTATTTTAATAGCCACGCCCTTCAGGGCGTGGAAAACAAACACCCCCACACAACCCAGGCTTTAGCCCAAAAACCTATTATTTAATGGGCTAAAGCCCCAATCTTTCGGGGTTCATTTAAACCCCGCCATAAATGGCGGGGCTATTTAATACAAGCTTGGGTAACGTCAGTTAATAATTAATTGTTTTAATGCTTTAAAAACAATTAAACAGTTTATCAACCTGCCTGCCGGCAAGGCAGGTTTAACAATTATGATTTGTTTGTCTTCTTCCCAAACCCCGGATCAATATGAATAAATTTAGTTACAATAAATCCCGGGATAGTTGCTATACAGACCCAAATAAAAAACAATTCATAGCCAATATTTTCCTGTATCCATCCGCTGAACATTCCGGGGATCATCATACCCAGAGCCATTAATCCTGTTGCAATAGCATAATGAGATGTTTTATGTGCACCATCAGCAATGTAAATTAAGTAGAGCATAAAAGCAGTAAATCCAAATCCATATCCAAACTGTTCAATAGCTACCATTAAGCTTACAACAAACAAATTTGAGGTTTGGGAAAAAGCTAGATAAACATAAACAAGGTCAGGAAGATTTATGGCAAACACCATTGGCCAGAGCCAGAATTTCAGACCATCTTTTGCAGCCAGTATTCCGCCTACAATTCCACCTATTGTTAATGCAATTACTCCAACAGTTCCGTAAACAAAACCAATTTCAGATGTGCTTAATCCTAATCCCCCCTTTTCAACCGGATCTAATAAAAACGGAGATGCAAGTTTAACTAATTGAGCTTCTCCCAGGCGATATAAAAGTATGAATGCAACAATAATTCCAATCTTATCTTTCTTAAAAAATAAAACAAATGTTTTAAAAAATTCCTTTATTACATTTTTATATGATCTATCACTCAAGACTGGTTTATCATCTGCAGGTTTTGGTAAAATGAAATTATGATAGATAAAAAAGAGAATGAATAAACCTGCAAGAATAAAAAATGTTATCATCCACGCAAATGGTATATCACCTGTTTGTACTTCAAGATAACCGGCTAAGATTACAAGTAATCCTTGTCCTGTAATAGAAGCCAGCCTGTAAAAAGTATTTCTTATCCCAACAAACCATGCCTGGTCGTGCTTTGACAAAGCAATCATATAAAAACCATCTGCTGCTATATCATGAGTTGCAG
>JAUSIA010000458.1 GCA_030648225.1 Ignavibacteria bacterium
AAAAGGAGTTCCTGCTGCATTGTTAATGGCAAACCTGCAGGCATTTTTAAAAATTATCTGCAAACAGGGTATGCAGATAAATGAGGCAACCGGTTTAATAAATGATCTTGTTAGTGAAAATATAACTGATGGAAAATTTATAACTTTCTGCTGGGGTGTTCTTAATAATGAAGATGTAACAATCGAATATGTTAATGCAGGACATAACCCTCCTTTGTTAGTAAGAAAAGGAAAAATACAAAAGCTGGAAAAGGGAGGAATTATCCTGGGAGTGATGAAAACTATGCCCTATGAATCTGAATTAATAAAATTAGAAAAAGATGATGTTATCATTCTTTTTACAGATGGAATATCTGAGGCAAAAAATATAAAGGATGAAGAATTCTCAGATGAAAGACTTGAGAAGCTTGTTCTTGAATTATCAGGATTGTCTGCTGCAGAAATCTTAACATCAATTAAGAAGGAAGTTAAGAATTTTGCTTTCGGCACTGTGCAGTCTGATGATATTACACTTATGGTGATTAAGGTAAAGTGAATTATTTTACACAATAATTGGAGTAATGGAATGTTGGAGTATTGGAATAATGAGAAAATTTCAAAAAACATCAATCCATAATTCCATTATTCCACTACTCCAAAACATTTTGCATAACTTCTTAACTCATTTTAGAATATGAAAAAATTAAAAGAATTCTTTATAAAGAACAGGAAGAAATTCATCATTGGTATTTCATTAATATTAATTCTTATAGCTTTCACTAATATTTATTTAACGCTTAATGTAAATGCTACATCCAATGATGAATGCTTATGGGTAGAACAAAAAATCAATAAAGACAGTGTTGCAATAATTTTTGATTTCGTAAAAGTGAAAGGTGTTACCTGGGAAGCAGGAATACGAAACGGTTATCAACTTAAAGCTATTAATGGGACTCCTCTTACCGGCACCTTTATGGCTCAGGCAATATTAAACAAAGTTAAAGAAGGAGATTTTGCAAAATATACTGTCGCAGATAAAGAGAAAATATTCACAACAAATGTCAGAATAAAAAAGTTTTTTTCTTTTCCGGCTCTTGCCCAGAGCCTGTCAGCTGTTTTCTGGATGCTGATAGGTTTTGTTGTATTGATTGCTAAACCTGATGGAACTGTTCAAAAACTATTTTATGGAATTGGTGCAGCGGCTGTTCTTTTATCTTCACAGGTTATGTTTCAGGCAGGTATCTTTAATAATACTGATTACCTTGGAATTTTCCTTGGTTTCCTTTTCGGTTATCTGTGGGCATTAAGTACATGTTTTCTACCGTTCCTGGTTATTTATTTTTTCTGGATTTTTCCAAAGCCGTTTAAGTTTTTAGAAAAGAAATTTGTAAAACCGGCAATATTTATTATACCCGGTATTCTATTCATATTCACTTTTACAATAGAGCTTTTAGTTTTTTGGTTTCAGACCGTTTCGTTTCTTGAATTTTTCAGATTGGTCACTTTATTATCAATCATTCTTGGTGTTGCGAATAGTGTGGCATATATTTCATTGATTATCAATTACCGGCGACTTGAAACTAAGGAGGAAAAGAAACCTGTAAGAATTATTTTAGGCGCATTCACCTTAGCTATGGTTGCTTCTACATATACAAGTTTTATTGCACCTGCAATAATTGATACAGTATTTAACTCTCCGGAGTTTTACACACCAATAATTTTAGTTTTAATTCTTCCGCTTGCTTTCGGTTATTCAATCTTCAAATACCAGCTTATGGATGTTAGTGTTGTTGTAAGAAATACTATTACTTACGGTACTGCAACAATTACAATTCTTGCAATTTACTTTTTAATAGTTTACCTGCTTGGTCAAACTATCAGCCAGGCAATTGGAACGGAGTACCAGGGAATTATTGCGGGCGCTGCTTTTATCATCTTTGCAATTATCTTTCAATCTTCTAAGAACAGGTTCCAGGATTTTCTAACAGAGAAATTTTATCCTGAACAGTTTGCATATCAGAAGGTTCTTTTAAGTTTCAGCAATGAAGTCTCTACACTTATCGGGCATGATAATATTCTTGATTCAATGAAGAATACTTATGTTGATGGATTAAAGCTTAAAACATTTGCCATTCTCCTTAAAGATCGTGAATCCGGAAAGATGAGAATGGTAAGAAACATTGGTCTTTCAGGGGAACAGTTTGAATTAAGTGCACCGGGGTTGAACCTGTTTATAAAAGAAAAATCTCTCATTTCTCCAAATGTTGTTATAGAACAGCAGGATTTTCAAAATATCTTTCCTGAAAATACCCCGCTTCTTATAAGGGAAAATATTTATACAATTATCCCTATGGTTATAAAATCAAAAGCGATCGGTCTTTTGTTGTTCGGATTAAAACCCTCAGGCTCCCAGTTCTCAGGTAAAGATTTAGAACTGCTTTCTGCTTCTGCTAACCAGTCTGCAATTGCAATTGAGAATGCACGCTTGTATGAATCTGAAGCGGAGAAACATACAATAGAAAGGGATCTTGATCTTGCAAGAAGAATACAGCAGGGGCTTTTGCCAAAGAGTATTCCTGAAACGAACGGGCTTGATATTTGCGGACAGATGATTCCTGCACAACAGGTTGGCGGCGATTATTTTGATCTGATCCCAATCTCAGACCTGCCTGCCGACAAGGCAGGAAAAAAGCTTTATGTAATTGT
>JAUSIA010000466.1 GCA_030648225.1 Ignavibacteria bacterium
GGAAACATATCTCCCGTATAAAATCTCATTCCAAGTGCAGCTACGTGCGGTCCGAGTTTCTGCACAGGTTTAATATACTGGTTAATATCAACACCTTCACCAAATTCGGGATCAGGAATATCTCCCCCATGTACAAAAGGATAACCAAAGTGTAAATCTTTTTCCGGTGCACTGTTCAATTCATCGGGAGGAGCATTATCTCCAAGCATGTCTCTGCCATTATCTGTAAACCATAGTGCATTAGTTTCTGGCTGCCAATCAAATCCAACTGTGTTTCTTATTCCACGAGAAAAAACTTCAAGATTACTTCCATCGGGATTCATCCTCATAATTGATGCATATCTTTCATCAACTTTTAAACAAATGTTGCACGGTGCACCAACAGGAACATAAAGCTTATCATCAGGACCAAAAGCAATAAACTTCCATCCATGGTGTGCATCGCCCGGGAAACCATCATTAACCAGCACAGGTTTTGGAGGATTTTTTAGATTGTCTTCAATATTATCATAACGCCAGACTTTACTTATCTCGGCTACGTAAAGACTTCCATTCCTGAAAGCAACACCGTTCGGTCCCTTAAGTCCGCTTGCAACGGTAATTACATCATCAGCTTTATAATCCTTATTTGTATCAAGAACAGCGTAAAATTTATCTTCTCTTGTTCCAACAAATAAAACTCCGTTAGGACTTAAAACCATTGATCTTGCGTTGGGAACATTATCGGCATAAACTTCTATTTTAAAACCAGGTGGAAGTTTTATATCGGAAGGGTTCTCGGGATTAATATTTTCATTACAGTAAAATGTAAAAGATAAAAAAGGTATCGAAATTAAAAGTACCAAACTTCCTTCAATCATTTTTGTAAACATAGCTGTCTCCTTTGAATGAAAAACAAAAAAAACCTAATCAGGCGGTGGCATAATAATCCATAAAATAATATAGACCAGGATTCCCGGGAAACCGGCACTAAGAATTGAGAGAAGAACATAACCAACTCTCACAAGTGTAGGATCCCAGCTCAGCAATTCGGCAATACCGCCGCATACTCCGGCAATCATTGAGTTCCTTGATCTTTTAAGCTGCATTGTTTTCATAATGCTATAATAATTCTTAGATAAATATAAATAAGAAGAGGTTTAAATGTTCTGGAAGATTATGCAGAAAAATAATTTAAGTGAGACAGCACAACCAGTTTTATGAAATCCATAATTCTTTTGGAGGATTATATTGTGTTTTTTCAAGCTCTAAAGGTCTAAATAATTTTTCGTTAAGAATTTTTTAAATAATTTCATTAGTCCAGATTTTTCATATCAAATTCTTTAGCCATAAATACAGCACCCATTACAGGCTGATGTTCGGCTTCTTTTACTATAACATCGTCAAATCGTTCCTTAATTTTTTTATTAAGCATTTGTGAGAGAAAATTATCATTTGTGATAACACTGCCAATAAAAGAA
The DNA here is from genome assembly GCA_030648225.1 of Ignavibacteria bacterium. Taxonomy (GTDB): domain Bacteria; phylum Bacteroidota; class Ignavibacteria; order Ignavibacteriales; family Ignavibacteriaceae; genus RBG-16-34-14. The sequence goes on from JAUSIA010000466.1 coordinate 1,461, forward strand.
ACTTCCATAATTTCCTGGTTAAGCTTTTCTTTCATTGCCCGGATATGAGAAATAAGTTCATCTGTTTCTTCATCTACAATTTTCTTACAGACTTCATCATCTTTTTTTGCTGCATAAATAACCTGCTGAGCTACAGAGGCAATATCAAAATTATTTTTATAAACAGCATTGATCAACTTTTCGCTATTGTTAATTCCAAAATGGTTAGAGACAAGCTTGGAAAGCATTGTAATCTTTCCTCGTCCATCGTAAAATTTTGAAAGTTCTGCCAAACCTTTTCTGCCAATGCTATAGCCGCTTCCTTCATCACCTATAAATCTTCCAAAGCCGCCGACTCTATGAATATATCCTTTCGAATCTTTCCCAAACATAATTGAGCCTGTACCGGAAATAAGGATGCTTCCCGGTCTTCCTGGAAAGGCTCCTTCAAGAGCGATTCTCGCATCACTTACAACTTTAAGATTTTTTATTTCATCTTTTTTGGATTTCGCATAGTTTAAAAAATGCTCCTCTAATCTTTCAGTATCTTCTTTTCTTCCGGCGCCTGCGGTACCCAAAACAACAAAAGCTAAATCTTCAAATCCGCAGTTAAGATTTTTTATGCAGTCTGTTAAAAGATTAAAGATTGTTTCAGTTACTTTATCCAATCCATAAACCAGAAAATTTGAAGGACCGCCAATAGTATCATATAGAGGTTTTCCGTCACTATCCGCAGCTTTACATTTTGTTTTTGTCCCACCGCCATCAATACCTATAAGATATTTCATATTCAAAAATGATTTTAATATTTATACGAAAATAGGAAAAAATCATAAAGTATTGAACCTTCTCATCTTTCATAAAGCAAAAACGTACAAACCCAATTTCTCTAAGAAATTAGGTTTGTTTTAATGATGAATTTTGAAGTCTCATAAAAATTATGTTCTATTTTCGGTATTAATTAGTTATTTTAGGACTAAACCAAAACTGATCAACTATGAGTTCATTAGAAAAATATTTCCAGCCTTTCAGGGAAAATACGATAGGTTATAATCAAACTTTTATTTCTCCTTATGGAGAAAAGAGAATAAACTATGCCGATTGGATTGCAAGCGGAAGATTATACGCTCCTATTGAAAAAACCATGCTGGAAAAATTCGGACCTTTTGTAGGCAATACACATTCAGAATCGAATGTTACCGGAACAACTATGACTAATGCTTACCACCACGCCCACGAGGTAATAAAGAAACATTGCAATGCGGGACATGATGATGTGATAATTACAGCCGGTTCAGGAATGACTGCATTGATAAATAAGTTCCAGAGAATAATGGGATTAAAAATTCCTGAACAGCTTAAGGATTATTTCCATTTACCAGAAGAACTTAAGCCGGTTGTGTTTGTAACCCATATGGAACATCATTCAAACCATACTTCCTGGCTTGAAACGATTGCAGATGTAATTCTTATTTCCCCAGATAAAGATGGCTTGGTTGATTTCTATAACTTTGAGAAACAAATTCAAAAATATAAAGGAAGAAAACTTAAGATAGGAGCTTTCACTGCCTGTTCAAATGTTACTGGAATCTCAACTCCTTTTCATAAACTGGCTAAGCTGATGCATGAGAATGGAGGATTCTGTTTTATAGATTATGCCTGTTCCGCACCTTATGTAAAAATAGATATGCATCCTAAAGATTCTCTTGAAAAACTTGATGCAGTTTTGTTCTCACCGCATAAGTTTCTCGGAGGTCCCGGTTCACCGGGAGTTTTAATTTTTGATTCCAAACTTTATCACAACCGAGTCCCTGATAATCCCGGCGGCGGAACGGTTGACTGGACTAATCCCTGGGGAGAGCATAAGTTTGTAAATAATATTGAAGCAAGAGAAGATGGCGGAACACCGGCTTTTCTGCAAACTATTAAAGCTGCTTTATGTATTCAGCTTAAAGAGCAGATGGGGATTGAGAATATGAAAAATAGAGAAGATGAATTAGTTAAGATCGGTTTTGAAGAACTTAAAAAGATAAATGGGTTACATTTGCTCGCTGATAATGTTGAAGAGCGTATCGGAGCTTTTCCTTTTTATGTTGATAATATTCATTACAACCTGATTGTAAAATTATTGAATGATCGTTATGGAGTACAGGTGAGAGGAGGCTGCAGTTGTGCAGGAACTTACGGACATTATCTTTTACATGTAGGGCAGGATAGATCCAAATATATTACAGATAAAATTGATCAGGGAGATCTTTCTGAAAAACCAGGCTGGGTAAGAATGTCAATTCACCCATCAACAACAAATGATGATCTTTACTTTATGATTAATGCAGTAAATGATATAGTAATGAATATCTCGGCTTATGAAAAAGATTACAGCTATTCTTCCTCTAAGAATGAATTTTTTAATATTAAAACTAATGGAAAAGAATTCAATCTCGAAAATTGGTTTAATATATCAGAAAAAGAGAGATAACTATTTAATTAAAACCATTGGCTTTGTATCTGTATAGTTTGGTGTTATTAGCTTATAAAAATAAATTCCGCTAGCCATATTTCCCGCATTAAAGATTACTTTATAACTTCCCGGTTTTTGATTTTCATTTACCAAAGTTTTCAATTCGTTTCCTAAAATATCAAACACCTGCAGTTTAACTCTGCTTCCTTCTGAAAGTTCGTATTTAATTATTGTGGATGGATTAAATGGATTAGGATAGTTTTGATATAAAATAAATTTATCCGGTATATAATTAACCGGTTCATTATCATCAACTGAGACAACGGCTCCAAGAGAGAGTAATGCATTTCTCAAAAGTTTGCGAGTGCTGTCTCTTTCCATATAAGGTAGCTTCTTATGCTGTCTTCAGAAACTTGTGAAATTATCTCATTAATGAGATGTGTATTTTTCACTATGAATTGATTATGGTTTGATACAATGCTGCTTTGTGAGGAAATATCTATAGAAAGAAATGATATAAGCAAGATAAGCAGATAGAAATTTTTCATACTTACCTCTCGTTTAATTATTAATTATTTAAACTAAATAAAATCCAATCGGAATTTCTTGCCGGGAAATATTTTAGTATTTAAAGTCCTTTATTATCTTATCTACTTCTTCTTTTGATAATCCACTCCCATAAACTTCTTTCTTAGTGGATTCCTTCTTTTGCTGCTGTTCTTTATAAGGTAAGTAGGAATCTTTTATTGGCCTGTTTCCAGCACGTGCTATTAATCTTTCTTCTATCTCTTTCATAAAGCTGCTTTGAGTAGTTGATGTATGAGATAACTCCGGTGTTGAAAATGATGTTACACACTCTCCTTTATTAACCGGATTTGTTTCAAAAGCAAGACTTTTAATATTCATTAAATGTTTTGCAGAGACATTATCCGAAATTATTGAACCTCCCCAGGTTCCAGGTCCTAATGTCATAGATGGAGTTAATGCAGTTGTATATCCTATAGCACCAATTGAAGCAACTGTATTCACAAGAATTCTGAATGCAGGTTTTTCAAGAGCAAATTTCAAGATAATTGGCTGGTCATTTGAATGAATAACCATTGTATGCCCGATGCCGCCGAATCTTAAAAGATCAATACATTTGTGGCAGCCTTCAAGCCAGCCATCAACTGTATAGAATGCAAGAATTGGAGAAAGTTTTTCTATTGATAGCGGCTCACTCTTTCCGACTTCTGTACATTCGGCTAAAAGAACCTGGGTGCTTTCAGGAACACTGAATCCGGCATACCTTGCTATATATGCTGCAGGTTTGCCCACAACTTCAGGATTAATTCTGAAATTTGTTTGGATTGCTTTTGCGAGTTTTTGTTTCTCTTCACTATTTACAAAATAGCATCCTCTTGCTTTAGCTTCCTCTACCACTTTTTCTTTCAAAGAATTATCAACAATCATTGCCTGTTCTGATGAACACAAAGTGCCGTTATCGAAAGTTGTTCCATAAATAATATCTGCAACAGCTTTTTTATAATTAGCACTGCGTTCAATAAAAGCAGGAACATTTCCTGAACCAACTCCATAAGCGGGTTTGCCTGCGCTGTAAGCAGCTTTAACCATTGGAGTACTGCCTGTTGCCAGAATAATATCAATATTTCTATCGTGCATTAAAGCAGCTGTTCCTTCAATAGTTGGAGCTGACATACATTGAATTAAACCCTGAGGTGCACCTTCTTTTTCAGCAGCATCAGATAAAACTCTTAATGCTTCTGCAGTACACTTTGCTGCTTTGGGATGGGGACTTACAACAATTCCGTTTCTGCATTTTAAAGAGATAAGAGCTTTATACATTGCAGTTGAGGTAGGATTAGTTGATGGCACTAATGCGCAAACAACTCCCATTGGAACAGCGATCTTTAAAACTTTTCCATTCTGTTCGCTGCCAATTATCCCAACAGTTTTAAGATCTTTTATTGATTCATAAACATTCTTGGTTCCGAATTGATTTTTTATAACCTTATCCTGCCATTTACCGAAACCAGTTTCTTCCTGAGCCATCTTAGCAAGTCTTTCAGATTCAGCATAACCTGCATCAGCCATAGCTTTAATAATTTTGTCAACCTGTTCCTGTCTGAAGAACTGAAATTCCTGCTGTGCTTCTTTTGCTTTGTGTGCTAAGTAGCGCGCTTCCTGTATTGATTGAAGATCATTATCGAACTGCATTTATATTTCCTTGAGAGATTTGATGTGTAATATATTTAATGGAATGAAGAATGTAAAATCTGAAATGTCTTCCCGAACTTTTGTTCCGCTTAAAGCGGGATCCCGTTAAGCGGTGATTTCGGGATCTTTTTGGCTTAAAATTCTGAAATAAACCTGCCTGACGACAAAGCAGGTTCAGAATGATAAATAATATGCTATAAAATCTCTTTTAATTTCTGCAACCCGGTTTTGCTTACAGGTAGCTTTGTATCATCTTTAAGGATAACTCTGTAAGAATCTTTCTCGTATAATTCCATTTGCTTTATAGAATTTATATTTATGATTGATGACCTGTGAATTCTAATAAACATATTTGGGTTAAGATGATCCTCAAAAAACTGCATAGTTTTCTTTTTCATAAACCTCCCGCCTTCGGAATGGATTCTTACATAATCATCCTGGGCTTCAAGCCATTTCAAAGTATCAACAGGTATTATAGATATTTTAGAGCCATCCTTAACAACAATTCTCTCAAGCAGTTCAGGCTGTTGATCCTGATGTTCAATAAGTTTAGCTACATTTTCTTTATTTAAATTTTTCTGCTGAATTCTATCAACAACTTTTTCTAATGCTTCATTAAATCTTTCTTCCGAAAAAGGTTTTAACAGATAATCGACCGCATTTACTTCAAAAGCTTTAATTGCATAATTATCAAAAGCTGTAGTGAAAATTATTGCGGGCTGTTCATCAAGAAGTTCAAGCATTTCGAATCCGTTAAGCTTGGGCATCTGGATATCAAGAAAAACAAGGTCTGGTTTTTTATCTGTTATTTCCTTAACAGCATCAAAACCGTTAGAGCATTCACCGATGATATTAATATCCGGAAGTTTTTCAAGATATTTTTTTACTATCTCCCTTGCAAGATGTTCATCATCTACAATTAAGGCATTTATTCTCTTCTCCATTATTTCCTTTAATCAGTTAATGGGTATAAACAAACTTACTGCAAAAATATTTTTTTCTTTTTTAATATCAATAAGATCTTTACGATTGTAAATCAACTCAAGCCTGTTTTTAATATTAGTTAATCCTATTCCGGTTCCCGGTTTTCCAGATGTATTACCTTCAAAATTATTTTCAACCTTAATCTCCATAAAACCATTTTTAATTTTAGCTGAAAGATTAAGAGTCACCTTTTCCAATGCCTCATAAACGGCATGCTTAATTGCATTTTCAAATAACGGCTGAAGAATCATACTTGGTACTTTAATGCCCAGGCATTCTTTTTCTATATCCTCTGCGAACTCAAACTTATCTTCAAATCTTATTTTTTCTATTTCAAGATAGAGCAGGATATTTTTTAATTCCTCACTAAGGTTTGTTGTTTGTCTTTCATTACTTGCGAGAGTATAACGGAGGAAATCAGCCAGCTTTAAAATCATGCTTCTTGCTTTTTCAGGATTGATTACTGTTAATGCACTCATTGAGTTAAGGCTGTTAAAAATAAAATGCGGATTAATCTGGAATTTAAGTGATCTAAGTTCCGCTTGAGTTACAAGGTTTTTTAATTCAGCTTCATTAATAATTCTCTCCTGGTAATTGGCATAATAAATTATTAGGTAATAAAAAGCTGTAAAAAGAAAATAATAAAGTATGCTGATCAGCAATCTCCAAGGGAGTACATTTAAAAAAAACTCCAAATAGGTTTCATCAACAGTTAGTAATGAATTAATAACATAATAACCTGCAGCAAGCCATAACACAGAAATAAAAACTCCTCCAAAAATATGGCTTAAAAAGATTTTGATAACCGAGTTGTTCTCGAACGAAATATATTTTGCAGAGTACCAATAGCTTAATCCTAATCCAGGTAAAAAAATATTAATAATAAGATTATCAGCTAAAGCATATTTTAATTCTAACCCGATACCCCAGATAAGAATAGCCTGGTAGCTTGCAAGAATACTAAGCCAGATCAAAAGGTACAGAATAAGGTTTTTATTCTCTTTTAATATTGGATGTGCAGACATTTAATTTAGTCATTAGTCATTGATAGTCATTCGGTTACGAATTAACGATTATCAATTCACTTTTTAATTTTATCTTTCTTGAACCTAAACTTGAACTTGCACTTGAACTTAGTATTAACCGTAAATGGTTTTTACTTCACCGCCGCCGAATATTGCTATACCTTTTACCACCAGTGTCCTAGATTTGTCAATCTCCACATTGGGCATTTTACTAGATTTATTTGAAAACCCGCCAAAGAGAGGAGTAACATTCAATTGAACATTCCATTCTTTAGGAACAATAATAGTTGTCCCGCCAAAAATTGCAACAATATCCAGAATGTTTGTACCCTCAGCAAGTTTACAATTAGTAAGATCAATTTCTGATCCTCCAAAAATTGCGGTGATGCTTCCCCCTTTAAAATTATCTGATGTTACGACTTTGTTTCCGCCTCCAAAAATTGAAACATCATCAACCACATCTTTTTTTATTTTTTCATCAGAAATTACAACACCATCCTCGTTTTTTTTTTGTGAATGTCTGAGTATCATATATATACCAAGACAAATAAGAAGTATGGGAATTATTAAGCCAGGTCCATAATTTATCTCAGGAAAGATTCTTGGAAGAAGCAATACTAATCCAACTCCTGCGAATATTCCACCCAATGCTTTTTTGTTTGAATTTATCATTATCAGGATTCCCACTATAAAGAGAATGAAAGGGAAAGAGAAAATTATATTTGAAGCATGAAAGTCTATAACATTAAGAGTGCTTAAGAGAAAAATCCCACCGATTATTATAAGAATTATTCCGAATGTTATTCGTTTATCTACACCGTGGTTGTGCATTTTATTAATTCCTTAATTCATTTCTGTGGTAAACTTATTCAACAATAATCAGATTAGAAAAGAAAAATCGGCAGAATTAGGTTTTGAGTAGGTGAAAAAATTTATTTAGCTGTTGTAGTTATACCAACTTTGAACAATCTTTTCCGTCCAAATTTCATTATATTTCTAATTCAAATTCCGAAAATTTTGATGGTTTCTCTTGTCTAAAGAAAAAATTCTTGTAACCTCGGCTTTACCCTATGTCAACGGTGTAATCCATCTCGGACATTTAAGCGGGGCTTATCTTCCTGCTGATATTTATGTCCGATACAAAAGATTAAAAGGTAATGATATAATCTTTATCTGTGGTTCGGATGAACATGGTGTTCCGATTACAATTACTGCTGATAAGGAAAGTGTAAATCCACAAGTAATTATTGATCGTTATCATGAAATAAATAAAAAAGCATTTGAGCAGTTCGGGATGAGCTTTGATAATTATTCCCGCACAAGTCTTCCCATTCATCATGAAACTGCAAAGGAATTTTTTCTTGAATTTTATAACCGCGGAATCCTGATTGAAAAAAAGACAAACCAGTTTTATGATGAAAAAGCAAAAATGTTTTTGCCTGACAGATATGTTGAAGGAACCTGTCCACGCTGCGGAAATGAGCAGGCAAGAAGCGATGAATGTGAAAACTGCGGTTCACTTTATGACCCATCGGAATTAATAAACCCTAAAAGTAAAATAACAGGCGAGACTCCATCATTAAGAGCAACATCTCATTATTACTTCCCTCTTGGTAAATACCAGCCTGCACTTGAAAAGTATGTTAATGAAAAGAACGAAAAATATGGATGGAAAGATAATGTACTGCAATACTGTCGCGGCTGGTTTAAGGAAGGTTTAAAGGACAGAGCAATAACACGTGATCTTGACTGGGGAATAAAAGTTCCGGTTGACTCTGCTGCAGGTAAAGTAATTTATGTTTGGTTTGAGGCGGTGCTTGGTTATATCTCTTCGACAAAAGAATATTCTCAGATAAAAGGCGAACCTGATCTTTGGAAAAAATACTGGCAGGATCCCAAAACAAAATATATTGCTTTTATTGGAAAAGATAATATTGTGTTTCATACAATAATTTTCCCTGCAATCCTTATAGCGTGGAATGAAGCAGGTAAAGAACAATATTGTCTTCCGCAAAATGTTCCTGCAAATGAATTTCTAAATTTTGAAGGAAAGAAATTTTCTAAAAGCAGAGACTGGGGAATTGACGTAATAGATTTTTTGAAATTATTTCCAGCCGATCCTTTACGCTATACACTAGCAGCTAATTTACCTGAAACAAGAGACACTGATTTTTACTGGAAAGAATTCCAGGCAAGAAATAATAATGAACTTGCGGATATTTTCGGAAATTTTATAAACAGAACTTTCACTTTTGTTCATAAACATTTTGATGGAAAAGTTCCTGCAAAAGGAAAAACAGAAAAAATAGATGATGAAATGCTGAAATTAATTTCTGAATATCCTTCCAAAGTTTCTTCTTTGTTTGAGAATTACAGGATTAAGGAAGGCGTTCTTGAAATAATGAATCTTGCCCGGGCAGGAAATAAATATTTTAACGATAGTGAACCATGGAAGACTATAAAATCAGATAATGAGAAATGTGGAACGACACTTAATATTTGTTTGCAGGCAATTTATACTTTGGCAGAATTATTTTATCCCGTAATACCTTTTTCATCTGAAAAAATATTTGAAAGGTTGAATACAAAACCAGTTAACTGGAATGAATGCGGGAAAAGTAATTTAGCTGAAGAGCACGAACTTAACCAGTCAGAAATACTCTTTCCAAAAATTGAAGATGAAATAATAGAAAAGCAAATGGAAAAATTGCAATCTC
>JAUSIA010000468.1 GCA_030648225.1 Ignavibacteria bacterium
GAGAAGCTTCTCAACTTGGATATTTAATAAACTTAGATAGTGATTTAAGACTTAATAAACCGCAGCTTGATATCAACATTGATCGTGAACGGGCTTCCGGGCTTGGTGTTTCTGTAATGGATATTGGTTCAACCCTGGAAACATTTCTGGGCGGCCGACAGGTTACAAATTTCAAACGCGGTGCAAAGCAGTATGATGTTATTCTGCAGACTAAGCCGGAGTTACGTTCCACTCCCGAATCAATTCAGAATCTTTATGTAAGAGGAACAGAAGGATTAATACAGCTTGCTAATGTTGTTAAAGTTGAAAAGACTGTTGCACCAAAAGAGCTGAATCATTATAACCGGATTCGTTCAGCAAAAATCTCAGCCAGCTTAGTTCCGGGTGTAACACTTGGAAAAGCCCTTGATGATCTTGACCGTATCGCTCAAACAAAATTGCCTGCAGGTATCAAACGTGAATATGCAGGGCAGTCATTGGAATATAAAACTTCAAGCTCAAGTCTCTATATCTTATTCCTGCTTGCGATTTTATTTATCTATCTTGTGTTATCTGCACAGTTCGAAAGCTTTGTTCATCCGTTTACTATTTTGCTTACAGTACCTCTTGCCGTATTTGGGGCATTATTATTCTTATTTATTTTTGGAGAAACCCTGAACATCTATTCCCAGATAGGATTGATAATGCTTATTGGTCTTGTAACTAAAAATGCAATTCTGATTGTGGAATTTTCAAACCAGTTGCAGGCACGCGGAGAATCATTAATGGATGCTGTTATTGAGGCAGCAACCATCCGACTCAGGCCTATACTTATGACCTCTTTGACAACTATTTTTGGAATATTACCTATTGCAATTGGTCTTGGTGCAGGAGGTGAATCGCGGCGTCCTTTAGGTTTAGTTGTAGTAGGCGGTATGCTCTTCGCAACATTTTTAACTTTGATAATCGTTCCTGTGGTTTATACACTTTTAGCACGCTTTACAAAAGTTTCTAAAGAAGTTGACCAGCTTAGCAAGGAGGAGAATTTAGAATTTAAACCTGCTACGGCAGTGGAATAATTCTTAGTTATATATGTATAGTGAAGCTGACAAAGCTCCGATTAATAATCGGGGCTTTTTTGTTTTTAATTAAGTTTGATTGGAATAATGAAATGAATTAAGTTTCATTTGAATTTTTAAATCCAATGAAGGCAACTTTGGTAGAAAAATACCTCAAACAACTCTTCAATACTTACCAAAAAGGTGATGCGAGAGAAGAATCTTATTATAAACATCTTGCAGATTTTATTTTAGAATTTTCTGAATCTCAAAGAGGAAAGAAAATTGATATTACAATCCTTCCGAAAAAGACTGAAGCGGGAAACCCTGATTTTAGAATTTGGGATGGTAAGCAAAAAATCATAGGTTATATTGAAGCAAAAGACCTTGGCGTTGATTTAGACAGAATTGAAGATACAGAACAAATCGAAAGATATTTATCAACCTTTCCAAACGTTATTCTAACAAACTTTACAGAGTTCCGGTTATATAGAAACGGCGAACTGATTGATAAAGTATCAGCCGCAAGACCATTTGTAATTAAAAAACTTTCCACTGTTCCTCCTCTTGAAAATGAAGATAAACTTTTTGAACTGCTTGAAAGATTCCTGGATTTCTCGCTTCCAAAAACTTTTACTGCCAAAACTCTTGCGGAAGAACTCGCAAAAAGAACAAAGTTTCTGAAAGATGAAATTGTAAGTGAAGAATTAAAAACAGGCACAAAGTCAATTCATGGTTTTTATGAAGCTTTTAAAGAATTTTTAATTGCAGGAATAAGTGAAGAAGAGTTTGCTGATCTTTATTCCCAGACTATTACCTACGGTTTGTTTGCTGCTCGTTTGCGTGCTGGAGATGAATTTAACAGGAGAGCAGCTTACACTTACATTCCCAAATCTATCGGAATTCTAAGAGATATATTCAAATATATATCTTTAGAAGATATTCCAAAACAAATGGAAATAATTATTGATGATATTGTAGAAGTGCTTGCTGTTTCCGACGCAAAGAAGATTCTCGACCAATACTATCACCAAGGGAAAGGAAGCGATCCGGTACTACATTTTTACGAAACATTTCTTTCGGTTTATGACCCGGAAACAAGAGAAAAACGAGGAGTTTATTATACTCCTGAACCTGTTGTTTCTTTTATTGTCCGTTCTCTTCATCAAATACTTAAAGAAAAATTTAATATGCCTGATGGACTCGCATCAAAAGATGTAACATTATTAGATCCTGCCGGAGGAACTCTTAGTTTTCTTGCAAAAGCAATTGAAACTGCTGTTGAAGAAGTAAGAGATAAATTTGGAGCAGGAATTGTTAGATCATTTATTAAAGAGAGGGTTCTTGAAAATTTTTATTCATTTGAATTGATGATGGCTCCTTATGCAATAGGACATATAAAGATGTCTTTTCTTCTTGAAGAGCTTGGCTACAGAATGGAAGATGATGAGCGTGTTAAATATTATTTAACTAATAATCTT
>JAUSIA010000470.1 GCA_030648225.1 Ignavibacteria bacterium
AAGAATTTAATAAAAGAAGAGCCGGTGTTACCCGGCCCTATCCGCTCTAATAGTTATTTTAAGAAAACTAACTTTCGACTAATTATCACATCTATAGTCGTCAATTTATAGAAGTAAACACCGCTTGAAACTCTCCTTCCAAAATCATTATCTCCGTTCCACCTTACTTTGTGCTTGCCGACATACATTTCTTCATCGAGTAATGTTTTAACTTTGTTCCCTAGAATATCATATACCTCAATCTTTACATGTTGAGCTCTTGGAACGGTATATTCAATTGCCGTTGAAGGATTAAACGGATTGGGAAAATTCTGAGAAAGCGTAAAAGTTTCAGGAATTTGATCGTCTTCTTCTATACCCGAAGGTTCATTTCTCGCTTCAGAGTTGTTAAACACCTTTACCTCGTCAATCTTACCTTCGAAGCCTCTCGTTCCTTCCACATTACCACCGTTTCCAATTCTCAACGGTACGTTTGGCTGAATAGGAGTCATATTGTAAAGATTGGTTGTATCTACAACTTCAAGGCTCTGGTTATTTGCATCAAAAAGTTCCAAAGACGCCATTGTAGAATCTCTCTTCAATACAACCCGATACCAAGTATCGGTCTGTATCGGTGTAGTTAATGTTAATTCAAGGTACTGATCAAGTGTGGGAGTATCAATCAAATATCTACCTCTTAGAACGGGAGTATCCTGAAACCTGATTTCGTAGTTATTTTGGAACCAGTTACCGTACTCTATCGGACGATTTATTAACCGAACAAACTGTTTGATTGAATCAGCTTTAAACCAGAAATCAACGTTAAAATCTAATGACGTAAGGAAAGGTGAATCAACTTCAAGGAAACTCGAATCCTTATTCGTTCCTACATCGGATTGCATCAGAATTGAATAATTACCCGCTGCTGCATCATTGGAATAGACAAAAGGACGCGGTGAAGTTACCGGATTATGGAATATTGATTTATCAATTGGCGTTCCGCTTCCTTCTTCGAAATCGAGATAAAGTGTCATCAGATTATTTTTATAGATAGCAAACTGCAGGTTTCCAAACGCTTCCGGAGGATATCTTGCTGATAATCCATTGTTATCAGTTGCCGAAACGTAGTAATCTATTATTTTTCCTAACGGCTGCTGAGGTATTGAACCGGAGTAATCGCCGCCGCCTATATTAGTCATTGCAGCAGTCTGCCAGGTATTCCCGCTATCTGTACTGTAATGAATTTCTGCCGAGGTGATACTGCCGTTTGGATCAAAAGCAAAAATATTGGTTTCTACTTCGTAAGAAGTAACGGTATATAATTGATTCGGTAATTCGGTTACATTAGTAATAATCGGCGGAACAGCAAAGTTTCTGATATTATTGCTGATACGGATTTCGTCCACAAAACCATCAAGCCAAGAATCAGTTCCACCCCCTGCAAATCCGATATGTACGGGTTGATCTGTGATTATTGGCGGATCATCAAAAATCGGATCATACGAAGCAGTAGTAAAAAAAATTAGTTGACGCTGAGCATTGTGAATCATCTGGATTAGAATATGCCTGGTAGTATCCCGAATAAAGGTCATATGGTACCAGGCACCCGGGGCCATTGCGTTATCCGGAGAATTAACTTGTGGCCAACGATCCTGTCCTGCAACGTTATATCCCGTAGAGAAAAATCTCGTGCTTCCCCACATCTCGACAAAGTAGTTTGGTCTCCAAAATACTTCATCACCAGTTTTAATTACAAGCCTTGGAACCCACCGATGATCTCCTGAAGTCTGCCCGAAGGTAAAAATGTTTAACCAACCTTCAATTGTCCAGCTACCAGTTAGATCCAGATAAGACGTATCGGCAACAGTTACATACGACGAATCGGATATAGCATCGTTGGTTAACCTGAGGCATTGTCCCATTCCCGCACCAAGCGGGCTTGGTAAATAAGTTAATCCGTTGGGATTATTTGAGTGCCCCACACCGTTTGCTGAAAACTGAGATTCATTATTGAGGTTACCATCAAAGTGGAGCAAAAGCATTGTGTTGTTATCCGCTGTGTAAGGTCCCCCAATAGGTTCTTGAGCATAAAGAATATTAATGCTCAGAAAAGCAACCAGGTACAAAAGAAGAAGATTTGAAAAACGTAATAATGACTTCATGTCATTCTCCTTTGTTTCTTAATAATAATTTGAATTAGTTAATTATTAACTAATCTACAACATTTTCATTCTTAAAATCAAATATTTTTTCTATTTCTACATTCCTTTCTTCAATTTTGATAACATATAAACAGAAATTCTAAGAATTAATATCAAATGTATTATTTACTCTTTTTGATTTTTGATTTAAACTTAGCTGTCCCCATTTGTTCAATGTAACCAGAAACAGTAAGGATAGTATCAAAACTTATTGGTGGAATATTTATATTATCATTAACATAGTTTGATAAATATACTTCAGATGTTGTTTGAAGACCAAGCCTTTTACATACAAGAAAAGAAATTGATTCGGCTTCAATCTCTGTTATCTGTAACCCTACTTCTGTCCTTCCACCAACTTTTTCCGTTTACCCCCAAGTGACCACAGAAAATATGAGCTAATTCATGTATTAGTGTTGAGTATTTTTCACTAACATTATAAGAAAAGTTTAAGTTAATAGTGAACTTTAAATTTTTAGTTTTCCATTTTCCTATGTAATAATTTGATTTCTTACATTAATGAACTTTATAACTGATATCCAAATCCTATCATATCAATTATTTTCGCTCTTGTGTAAAAAATATTTGTCTCATCGTCTGTTAAAAAATTATATGTTTTAATGCTGCGCCTTAATTCCTCAATTAAATTTTCATTATTATTATAAAACTCTTTTATAGCTGTTAAAGAATTCATATTGAATCTTCTATAGCGAGTATTTTCCCCGTAGTTGTCTCTAAAAGTTGTAGTAAAATAATCATCAAATGCTGGGGTGTTGCCAAATACTCCTAACATAATTTTTGTAACAAGTACTAACTTACGATTCTCATCGGGAATAAATTGTGAAAGTGTTGCATACACTTTTATTAGTATTTCAATATTCTCATTACTATATTTATTTACATCAATATTCCAAACATTCTCGGGGCACTCATTTGCCAACCATTTAATTATCGGGATATAAAATCTTAGACTTTTCTGTAGCAAAAAGCTTCTTGCTCTTATCATACCCCAACTCGATACAAAAAAACCCAGATGTAAACAACTCTTTTCCAAATTTTCTGGGAAAGCTAAATCTCTTTTATTCTGGAAGTTATTAAAATAATTATTGCAGTAATCAAACGAAGCATATCGATGATCTGAATCTTTAAGTTCGATAAATTTCTTAAATGCTGTCTGTATTTCTTCTACGGTTAGCATAAAGATTTAATTCTCCCTTCACTATTGAGGGCCTGAAACATTGATATCTTCGATTATACAAGTTTCAAAAGCATCCGAATCCAATACTTCAAATTCAATTTCACTACCAACGTACATTTTTATACTCTTTTTTAATTTAATTTCCCCCTCTTCTCGAGAAACTTCATTTCCTTTATCATCAACTAACCAATTTTGAGATTCTGTTCTTAATTTATACTCTATGTCTTTATCATTAACTTCATTCACCTGAATGTCCAATAAGTTATAATAATATTCTTCAAGTCTTTTTTGTTTCATCTTCATTGCAATATTAAACTGACAGACTATTATTTGATTTTTAAACCAGCTTCTCTCAAAATAATAAATCGGGATATTATTATAAGAATCAGTTATCAAACGTTTATATTTTTTAGTTTCTAAGAAAGAAGATTTAA
>JAUSIA010000477.1 GCA_030648225.1 Ignavibacteria bacterium
TGTTGGAAATGTATGTTTGTGGAAACCTGCATCAAGTGCTGTTTATTCTGCTTATTACTTAATGAAATTATTTGAAGATGCCGGATTACCGAAAGGTGTAATAAATTTTGTTCCAGGTTCTGGTGGACAAGTAGGAACACCTGCAATGAGTAATCCTCATTTAGCGGGAATTCATTTTACAGGTTCAACCTCGGTTTTCCAGAATATGTGGAAAACTATTTCTGATAATCTTAAAAGTATGAAGTACTATCCAAGAATTGTCGGTGAAACCGGAGGTAAAGATTTTATTTTTGCACATAACTCTGCAGATGTTGATGCTTTAGTTGTTGCAGCTATGCGTGGAGCTTTTGAATACCAGGGACAAAAATGTTCTGCAGCTTCAAGAATGTATATACCAAAATCTATTTGGAAAGAATTTAAAGAGAAATATGTTGGTGAGATTAAAAAAATTAAAATGGGAGATGTTGAGGATTTTACAAATTTTATGTCTGCTGTTATAGATAAAGGAGCATTCGAATCAATAACAAACTATATTAAATTTGCAAAGGATTCAAAAGAAGCAGAGATAATAACAGGTGGAAACTTTGATGATTCCAAGGGATATTTTATTGAACCCACTACCATTGTAACTACAAATCCGAAATTCAAGACAATGGAAGAAGAAATTTTTGGTCCTGTTTTTACAATTTATGTTTATGATGATAACAAATTTGATGAAGCATTAACTTTATGCGATGAGACTTCTCCTTATGCATTAACAGGTGCAGTATGGGCACAGGACAGGAAAGCAATAATTAAAATGTCAGACAGGTTAAGAAATACAGCCGGTAATTTTTATATAAATGATAAGCCAACTGCAGCGGTTGTAGGACAGCAGCCATTTGGCGGAGGAAGAGCTTCCGGAACAAATGATAAAGCAGGCAGCGGAATGAATTTAATGAGATGGATGACCGCAAGGACAATTAAAGAAACTTTCGATCCACCGAAAGATTGGCACTACCCGTTTATGAGTGAGAAATAATTTCATTATTTCATTTAATTATTTCAAATAGTTAATGAAATATATAGTTGAATTTAAAAGAACGGCTATTAAAGATTTAAGGAAGATAAGCCAGGCTGATGCTTTTAAAATAATGGAAAAGATTAAGACCTTAGAAGAAGGATTAAAAGGTGACATATAGAAATTAGCTGGTTTTACACCTGAGTATAAATTACGGTTAGGAGATTTTAGGATTTTATTTGAAACCCTGGGAAATAAAGTTATTGTTTATAGAATAAAGCATAGAAAAGAATCATACAGATAAGGAGTGTTGAGATGGAATTAAAACCTCAAATAATAAAAAAAGATGATAAGAATGAATATGTTGTATTAACCTATAAGGATTATTTAAAAATACAACAAGCACTAGAAGATTATCAAGATTTAATTGATTTGAGAAAAGCAAAAGCTGAAACAATTAATGAACCATCTATTCCTTTTAGCGATGTAAAAGATGAAATAAAAAAGCAGGATAAAAAAGAATAGGAATTTAAATAACTATTTATTTATAACTTTTTAACCCCTCTCCCTTTGGGAGAGGTTAGGAGAGGGCAATGAAAATACACGAATACCAGGCTAAAGAAGTATTAAAGAAATACAATGTTCCTGTTCAGGATGGTATTGCTATTAAAGACATTTCCGAAGTTGATAATGCTATATCTCAACTTAAGCAGAGAGGAATAAATCAGTACGTTGTTAAATCCCAGATTCATGCAGGTGGAAGGGGAAAGGGAAAATTATATAATCCGGAAAAAAGGGATGAATTGATTCTTGAAGGCGGAGTTAAGTTCACAACCACTCCTGAGAAGGCAAAAGAATATGCTCAGAAAATGTTTGGGAATATCCTGGTTACTCATCAAACAGGAGCTGAAGGAAAAAAGGTTAAAACTTTATTTATAACTGAAGGCTTGGATTATAAGAAAGAATTATACCTCGGAATCTTGTTAGACAGATCAGTTTCAAAAAATGTTATAATGGCTTCAACTGAAGGTGGAGTTGAAATAGAAAAAGTTGCAGAAGAAACTCCTGAAAAAATTATTAAAGTATGGATTGATCCTTCAATTGGATTACAATCTTACCAGGCAAGAAAATTAGCTTTCTCTTTAGGATTGGAAGGAGACGCTTTTAAAAATTTTATAAAATTTATTTCGGCATTATATAAAGCTTATGAACAAACAGACGCATCGCTTCTTGAGATAAATCCTTTAGTTATTACTAACGACAACAGAGTTGTTGCTTTAGATGCAAAAATGAACTTCGATGACAATGCTCTTTATCGTCAAAAAGAAATTGCGGATTTCAAGGATCTTGATGAAGAAGATCCGCTTGAAATAGAAGCTTCAAAATTTAATCTCAATTATATTAAGCTTGATGGAAATGTTGGCTGCATGGTTAATGGTGCAGGACTTGCAATGGCAACAATGGATATTATTAAACTTGCAGGTGGCGAACCTGCTAATTTCCTTGATGTTGGCGGCGGGGCAAATAAAACTACAGTTGCAAACGGATTTAAAATTATTCTATCCGATCCTAATGTAAAAGCTATTCTTATTAATATCTTTGGTGGAATTGTAAGATGTGATAGAGTTGCTCAGGGAGTTATTGATGCAGCTAAGGAAATGCATATTGCTGTTCCCATAGTTGTCAGGCTTGAAGGAACAAATGCTAAAGAAGCTGCTGATTTATTAAACCAATCAGGGTTGAATTTTGATGTTGCTAAAAGTTTAAAGGAAGCTGCTGAAAAAGTAACAGCTGTTTTGAAATAGAGATTCAATCTAATACATGAAATTACATTGAATGACTCATTAACGAACAATAACTCAGCTTGCTTTTCTGATTTATTAGTAATACATTTTTTCTAATCATTTTCCCGTGGAGACTTTTAATGCCCGATTTCGATTCCGGTTTCAGCGATGAACCTGATTTTGATAGTAATAACCTTGAAGAAGATATAAAAAAATACAAAGAGATAATTGAGAATGGTGGTTTATACAATTCGATTGATGTAATTGAAGACCTGATACAACTCTGCCAGGATAATGATTTTTATGATGAAGCCTTATTCTTTATAGACAGACTTCTTGAAGTTTCTCCATATAATGCTGAATACTGGCAAAAAAAAGGAATTATTCTTAATGGATTATTTGAATCAGAAGAAGCTCTTGAATGCTTTGAAAAATCGTTGTCATTAAATCCTGCCGATTCTGAAACCTATATAGAAAAAGCTATATCCGAAGAAGAACTTGAACGTTTTGATCTGGCGAAAGATTCTTTATTGGAGGCATTAAAGTTAGATCCCCGGAATGAAGAAGCATATTTTAGTTTAGGATTGCTTTATCAGAGACAGGATAAAGATGAAGAAGCAATTAATTTTTTATTAAAAGCTGTTGAGATTGATAATGAATATGCTGAAGCTTATTATGAGCTTGGATTTTGTTATGAAAACCTTGAAAGACTAAATGATGCATTAAAAGCATATGATAATTTTGTTAATCTTCAGCCTTATAATCCTTCGGGCTGGTTTAATAAGGGAGTAATCTTTGGAAAGCTAAATCATATTGAGAAATCAATTGAAGCGTATGATCTTGCTTTAGCTATTAATGAAGATTTTTCAAGTGCTTGGTTTAACAAGGGTAATGCCCTTGCTGATCTTGGAAGATATGAACAGGCAATAGAATGTTTTAAGAAATCGCATGAACTTGATCCTTTGGATGAATCATCTTGTTTTAATATTGCAAATATTTATGAAGAACTTGGAGACTTGCCTAATGCAATAAAATATTTTTCAGAAGCTGTAAAAGTTAATGATGAATATTATGAAGCTTATCTTGCACGCGGATTTTGTTATGATTCAGCAGGAAAATTTCATCTT
>JAUSIA010000479.1 GCA_030648225.1 Ignavibacteria bacterium
TTAAAGCAAATGAATAACTTGACAAACAATAAAAAATTTTATCATTACCCCCAGCAAACTACTTTAATTAAATGATGAATATGCAACAGAAAACAAAACCACTGCCACCAACATTGCATTTGCAAAAGCAGGGCTGGACAAACAATACTTCGGCTATAGTTCGCTATCAGCTTCAGTTTCGGCTGGACGTTATTAATTTAGCTTTTACTTGTTATCTTCAGCAAAATATTTCCAATTAAGCATTTGTACCGGGTAGGATGTACAATGAATTCCCCACCTTCGGCAAGCTGCAAACCGTTATACGCAATTGCGCCATTCACTTAAGACAATCTGAGTAACTACTTCATAAGCAGGCATTGTTTGGAACATTAATTGTGCAATTCCGATTGGTTCTGCAACTTTTCATTTGCAAATATCCTCACGTATTGATATACTTCAATATGATAAATGGAATAGTTCGACATGCCATCTTCTGAAGAGCGTCTCATAAAAGTCATGAAAGCGCTTGCTGACGGCACACGACTGCAGTTGTTCAAGGAAATCGCCAGCCGCAAACAGATGACGTGCACCGAGGTGGGAGAAATTTCTGACCTCGCTCAGCCGACCGTGTCACATCACCTTAAGCTGTTAGTCGATGCTGGGTTGGTTAACACCGGGAAGAATGGACGCTTCGTTATTCTCTCTGTAAACAAAGAAATGACATCTGAGCTATCAGAGTTCTTAAAAAATATCATCAATACTGAGAAATAATTTTTTTTGCCCAAATATATCGAAATATGTAAATATGTCGAATCGACAATTATTTCCACAACAAATGAAAGGAGAACCACGTTGGAAATCATTTTTTTGATCGCTCGGATTGTGCTGGGGTTGTTCTACCTGTACAGCGCCAGCAACCACTTCTTCCAGGTAAAGATGATGGCTGGCTATACCGCTTCAAAAGGAGTTCCGGCACCGAAAGCATTCGTAATTGTGAGCGGCATTTTGTTGCTCATCGGTGGTGCCAGCATTCTGACCGGTTACAAGCCGACCATCGGTATCATAGCTCTGGTAATCTTCTTTATCCCCGTAACACTTATGATGCACAACTTCTGGACTGTCAGCGACCAGATGATGAAGAAGGGCGAGAGGGCCAATTTCTTAAAGAACATCGCCTTGCTTGCTTCTGCAGTGATGCTGCTGTCAATTCCGCAACCCTGGTCCATGAGCCTTGGGAAGTAACCCTGTTCCCTGCGGCAGAGAATGATGACCATGGTTTTTGAATTTTTTCGCGATGCTCTCTGCACCTGGTGTTATACACCATCGCCACAGGTGTAGAGACTAGCACTCTCGGGCCGCAGAAGTGTGAAACGCTAGTGAATTGATTAGACAAGAAAACAATAATCATTCCCTGCAATCGTGTAATTGGAAAAAACGGAGAGTTAGTAGGATACGGCGGAGGAATGTGGCGGAAACAATTTTTGTTGAATTTGGAAAAGAGTAATAATTGAAGGATTAAGTAAACAAACTCACCCAAAATCCTTTGTATTAAATTCATTGGAACTCATCCCAACCCTTCTCTTACAAAGAGAAGGGCTCATAAAATCTCATAACTTAATATTAATATCCTGACAAGATTAGGCATTTATCGTTTAATTACCAATAAGTCTCTCTCTTTTTTAGAGAGGGATTAGAGTGAGTTATTTTTTCCTAAAGTTAAAAATTCTAATTGAGATTCTTCTTTTAATTTTATATGTTTTAGCTGAGGAAATGGAATAGCTAAATACCTATAATTACAATCGAGACGATAAACCAAGCTATTTAAAAATTATGTAAGTCATTAACCGAAGGTTTGCAATATTATTAGAAAAGAAAATAAAAACTATGCAAAAGTTAAGAAGATAATTTCGTCTATTATTCCATATTGGTATGATAGACGCAATAATGCGTTATTACACTAGTTATGTGCAATGCCCCGTGCTCAATTACCAATTTGGTATCACAGAAAGGAGAGTCTCTATGATCCGCATACCACACGTCTTGTTGAGTCGATGGTGGCTAGCTACTGTCTTGTGTATTCTCATTGGTGCCGCAGCATGCCAACAAGAGAAGCAGCAACCCCAGGAAAAAGTTGCCCAACAACAAGTACAATCTCAGGAAACAAGTACCCAACACCAACCCACTACAAAGGAGAATTTAACCATGGCTTTCTATTTGACACAGTTCAGCTATACGCCGGAAACCTGGGCTCGATTGATGAAGAACCCTGAAGACCGCCGAGTGGCTGCACGTAAGTACATCGAGTCAGTTGGCGGGAAGCTGCACGGCTTCTGGTACGCGTTCGGCGCGTACGATGGCTATTGTCTCTGGGAAGCTCCTGACAATGTCTCGATGGCTGCAGTCGGGATCGCGATCACCGGTGGTGGTGCGTTGTCGAAATTTGAGACAACGCCGCTGCTCACAGTCGAGGAGACCTTAGACGCCCTTCGCCGTGCGCAGAAGGTCGCCTACCGGCCACCCGGAGAGTAGTCAAGCGGCAACGCGTCCTATGCCTGCGGCCATCGTGCTGCGGTCAATCCAAAATGTGGGGCACTGCGCATAACAGGCAAAAGCACGACGCTCACACATTTGATAAGGCAACCCACGCGAGGATTGAGCGAACTCAGCCCGCGCATGGACAACAGTTGAGTTCGCTCAAGGCAGTTGCTTCGCGCAAAATTGATTTTTCTTAGCTCACAACTGCCCTGCGTGCTTTTGCCGAGACGTTATGTGCAATTATTTGGTGGACATAACAATAAGGAAGAAATATTAGTTTCACACCATTTCCAATCTTAACAACTGATAGAATAATTTTGAGGCAGCTTATAGTTAAAGATGGAAATGAAATATTTAAACTGCGTTCAGATGAAAGAGTTTCTAAATTCCTTACAAGACCTGAATGCAAAACACTTGAAGAAGAAAACGATTTTATCAATAAGATAAATGGTGGAATCAGTAAAAATGAATGGATTTATTGGGGAATTACTCTTCCGTCAAGGCTCGGCAGCCTTGCCGAGACTGAAAAAAATGATAACAAAATAATCGGGACAATTTGTTTATGGAATATTTCTAAAGAACATTTCAGGGCTGAGGTTGGATTCGAGCTGCGTCCGGACTTCCAGGGAAAAGGAATAATGCAGGAAGCATTCCCGCCAAGGCGGGATTGACTATGGTTTTAATAATATGAAACTTCATTCGATAGAAGGGACAGTCAATCCAAATAATTTACCTTCAATAAAACTTTTAGAAAAAAATAATTTTATAAGAGAAGCATATTTTAAAGAGAACTTTTACTATAACGGGAAATTTTTAGACACAGCAATTTATTCATTAATAAATCCAGGAAATTGAATGACAGACAAATATAACTACTCAACTCACCTTGATATCAAGTTCGAACACTTTGAGCTGATTGATATTCATCAAATGGTAAAGGAATGTAAAGACAAGTGGTTTAACCAAACTCTTACAGAAGTAAACGGGAGTGTTGCAAGAGTTGGAATTGTTGAAGGTGAATATCACTGGCATAAGCATGAGAATGATGATGAATTCTTTTTTGTGCTGGAAGGAAAACTTCTTGTTGATCTGGAGAATAGAACAATAGAGCTAAATCCCGGTCAGGGTGTTACCATAACTAAAAATGTAATGCACAGAACCAGAGCACCACAAAAAACCGTTATGCTTATGGTAGAAAACAGGGATATTATACCAGCGGGAGATTAAGTTTTAAAATCATTTGCCTAATAATCAAATGAGATAATCGAGACTGCGGGAACCGTGAACAACCCTATGAACTTCAATCTCTTTATTACGAATGATGTAAAAGACAAGATATGATTCAACTATGAGAACACGATATCCAAATTCCCTGAGTTTCTGGTGACGGGGAATTCTTCCCAAAAGTGGCTGCTGCTCGAGACTTCCAATTCTTTTATCCAGCTTTTCAATAAATGCCAATGCCCTATTAGGACTATCCTTAGCTATATAATCAAATATTGAAATAAGATCAGCCTGTGCAACTGGCAGATAGCGAAGCTTGAAATTACCTGGCATTAATCCGGCGGCGAAGTTTGGTCATCATCTGTTTGTGGGTGATACCCTTCTTCCCTGCAGCCGATTCAGCTTGGGCCACACCAAGCTTTTCGAAAAGGTCAGCCCGTGCTTTAAGACGTTCATAATGATCAATACTCATTACAACAAGGTCACCTTCACCATTGGTTGTTAGATATACCGGTTCATCTTGATCATGGCAGATGGCTGCAATTTCACGTGTACGATGTCGCAGACTGGAAATAGATTTAATAATAGGCAATATATTAACTCCTTTTATGATTGGTTACAAATTAGTATCAAATCAGGATATAATCAATTAGTTATTTGTAGCGAATATTATTCCCTTCAAACCTAAAAACCCCCGTTTGTTAATCCTCTACGAGGATTATAAATTTTGTGCTTAATAATTCTCTACAATAATTAAACATCTACGATGTTTTATCAAAGACTATTGGATTTAAAATTTCAACCTCGTAGAGATTGAATTATTGTAGAAACGATTTTACATAAACAAACATTAATCCTCGTAGAGGATTTATAATTTATTGATATTCTCTTGGCTGGAAATATTGGTCTATTTTGTAAACCTAAACCCCCTCAAAAACTCCTCTGCACTCATTCTCTTTCTCCCTTCAAGCTGAAGTTCCAGAATTTCAAGTTTGTCTTTCCCACATTCCACATAAAGATTTTTCTTTGAGTCTAAAATTTTCCCGGGAGTTGGATTTTCTTTTTCGACAACTTTTGTTTTATAAACTTTTATCTTCTTGTTATCATGAAAAAAATAAGCACAGGGAGTTGGAGATAATCCACGAACAAGATTATGAATTTCTTTTGCTGGTTTCGTCCAATCTATCTTTCCTGTAACAGGAGTAATTTTAGGAGCGGGAGTTGCCTGGGAATTATCCTGTCCCTTTAACTGATAATTTCCAGATTCAATCATATCAACTGTTTCTAAAACTGCCTTTGCCCCAATTTCACTTAATTTATTGTGAAGAGTTTCAAAGTTATCTTCATCCTCAATTATAACTTCCTTCTGCAAATAAATATTTCCTGTATCTACTTTTTCTTCAAGAGAGAAAGTTGTTACACCTGTTTTCTTCTCTCCTTTAATTAAAGCCCATTGAACCGGTGCTGCACCTCTGTACTTTGGCAGCAGCGAAGCATGAAGATTAAACGAACCTTTTGGAGGAATTGTAAAAACTTCTTTCGGTAAAATTCTGAAAGCTACTACAACAAAAAGATCAGCATTAAAATCTTTTAACTGCTGAATGAATGTTTCGTCTTTTAGTTTTTCCGGCTGGAGAAGAGGAATATTATTTTTAATTCCAAATTCTTTTACAGGTGAAGCTGATAATTTTTGTCCTCTCCCCTTTTCTTTATCAGGAACAGTTACAAGTGCGACTATTTTGTGTTTGCTTTTATATAAGGTTTCTAAGGAAGGAATTGAAAAGCCGGCACTTCCCATAAAAATTATATTCATATCACCTCAATGGGCTGCTTCAGAAACAGGATAATCAACTTCCATTTTTCTCTTCTTTATATTCTCCAGATCTTTTTTTAGTTCCTTCTTCTCTTCCTCAGATAAATAATCAGTAAAAAGAATTCCCTGCAAGTGATCATATTCATGCTGAATAACCCTTGAGAGAACATCACTGGTTTTAATTGTATGTTCTTTAAGATCTACATCCTGGTAAGTTAGAGTTATCTCTTCAGGCCGCTCAATCTCTGCTCTTACATCCGGAATGCTCAGACATCCTTCTTCCATTTTATTTTTCTTTTCAGATCTTTCAACGATCTTAGGATTAATTATCGTCATTGGTTTACTCTCTTCAAAACCTTCAACACCGGAAATATCAACTACAAAAATTTGTTTATCAGCACCAACCTGGTTGGCAGCCAGACCAATTCCATTTGCGTTACGCAAAGTAGCAAACATATCCCTGATCAGCTCAATCGTTTCATTATCAACTTTGGTAACCTTGCTTGTTTTCTTACGAAGGATCTTATCACCAAAGAGAGTTATAGGCAATAAAGACATTAAAAAATTTCCTGAATAATTTTTGGATTTAGTGTAAAAATAAGGAAATGAATTAGAAGAATAAAGGAAGGATATGAGTCTATATTTAATACATACTAACCCAATTTCTTAAAGAAATTGGGTTATTGATGAAATTGGGTTAATTGGATTTATCGGCTATTGCAAAAAGAAGTGAGGCTCACCTTGGAGGTGAGCCTCACATTATTAATTACTATTTTACCAACAATTTCCCATCTTTCATCAACAATTTATCATCCATATAAACTGTTGGTTTTTTAATCACCCCATCAAGATGAAGAGGAACATTTACGCTTCCCCCCATTGAAACATTATTGCCGAGTGCAATATGAACAGTACCCATAACTTTTTCATCCTCAAGAAGAACTCCGCTTAGCTTTGCACTATCATTAGTTCCTATTCCAAACTCAGCAATATTTCTTGCCATCTTTCCAACACTATCAAGCTGTTTTTTAAGCTGAGAGGCGAGTTTTCCTCCCGTAATTTCAGTTGCAAAACCATCCTTCACTTCAATTTTTATATTTGCATTTTTAATTAATCCAAGTCCTGCCATTGAGCCATCAACAACAAAAACTCCATTTACTGTTCCTTCAACAGGAGCTAAAAATGTTTCGCCTGTTGGTAAGTTGCCGCTCTCCCCTTTTTTGTGGAATAATCCTTTGCTTGCAATTGCTTTTCTTCCTATAATATCAAAAGAAATATCTGTTCCAGCCGGTGCTGTTACTCTTATCTTTTTTCCTTGCTCAAGAATATTCACAAGCTTGATTGAAAGCCTGGCGATCTTTTTATAATCGGCATTCATCCCTCTTATCATAACCTCTTCTGTTATACCAGGGAAAGTTGCTACTCTTACTCCTTTGGCAGAGGCTGCTCTTCTTGCATCTGTATGAGTTAATGATTTTGCTGTTGGACAAAGAACAACATCGAACTTCTGCATTAGCTCAGCAATTTCTTTCGGTGGTTCTTCCCCATTCTGTTTTCGAGATTTCATTTCAATATAAAGTGCATCATGCCCAAGTTTTAAAGCGTTTTCATATAAAGAGAACCCAATTTTTCTTTTCTGCTCATCTGTAATGATGAGAATCTTTTCATTCTTTTTTGCACCCATGCAATCTCTTATTGCAATAATGGAAGCGGAATCAAGAGCTTTAGAGGAGAAACGCTTTTTACTAATCATATAGCTACCATTTCTTCAACAATATTAATTGCCACGACATTTATGTCGTGGGTTATAATAAAAAATATCTTTGGCTTTAGCCACCATTCTTGTCAAATTCATATTTATTTATAAATTCATTATACTCTTCAATAAAAGATTTTTTTCTATGATGTTCTTCCTGATTATTTATATACTCTCTTACTTTATTCAACATAGAATGACTGAATGAGACAGCAATGTATTCCTCCTGCCATTCAAATTTTGTTTTGAATATGTTTTGTTTATTACACCAGTTTGACGATTCTCTTTTTATTAGTTGAGTAATTTTACTGATTGTTTGATCTCTACTCAACGAGATTATTAAATGAATATGATCAATCACACAATTTATTGTATCAATATGAATCCCTTTCTGTTTAGCATTTTCTATTATGTGTGTAATTAAAAGTGGTTTTATTTCTTTTGTTATGGTTCTTTGTCTGTTTTTTGTAGACCATATTAAATGTATCCATACTCTGCTATATGGCATTTTTCACTTTTAATTATTTAACAATTGTGGCTAAAGCCAGTTCTAAAGTTTTAAGAGGATCCACGAACTAAAGTTCGTGGCAATTTTCTAACATGAAGTACATAAAAAGTTTTGTTTATAATGGAAATCCAATATTCAACTGGATAACAGCATTAAAACCACCGGCATCAATAAATTCATTATCTTTAACAGATACTTGTTGATTGGTTTGGGGTGGATTCAAGAAGGGAGTTCCATCATCATCGAATAAATTTTCAATTGATAAAAAAGTATAACCCGCAGCTCCTTCAATACTAAAATACTCATCAATAATTTCGAGGATGAATCCTGTGCCAATAGTATATCCAACTGTTGTGGATTCCGTTCTGTATTTTTTTACTATTGTCTGTGAACCTGTTGAATTTTCTGTTTTAGTTAAGATAACTGTGTTAAAGTGTAAAGCACCATCTACAACTTTCCAGCTAATATCTTTTGTAACTGAAATCCCGAGATCAATTCCAATCGCCCAATTCCTTAATTCAAGCTTCATAGATGTGGAGCGTGTAAATGCTTCAAACTTTTCAAGAGATTCATGCTTTTCAGTAACAGATTGATAATATCCCTTAGTGGAAAGAACAAAATTTTCAACTTTGGCCCGGAAAAAGTTTAATCCTACCCTGTACCCCTGTGCTTTGCCAAAGTTTTCCATAGGTGAAACAAGAGAATCACTCCTGATCTCATTGAAGTCACTTAAAAAATCATTCAGTCCTTTTGGATCATATCTCTGGTAACTATATCCCCCGTAACCTCCGACAAAACCGAAACAACCAAAACCGAATGACTGCGCATTAAGAATTGATGTTGAAAGCAGACAAAAACAAACAATAAACAGAGCACGAAAAAACATAGAACCTCAATGCTATTATCTTCAACATACTAACATTATCAATTAAATGGAATAGCAATATTAAGTTGTGCAAAACCATATTGCCCGCCGCCATCTATAAAATTTGTCATAGGTTCACCAGTGTTCTCATCGACCTGTAGCCGGGATCCATTTTCAAATTCCATTTCATCAA
>JAUSIA010000484.1 GCA_030648225.1 Ignavibacteria bacterium
TAAAAAAGAAAGATATATAAAAGTAATCTTTGAAAAAATGCCAGACTCATTGGAAGCTCCTAATGCAAAAATTATTGAAAAAGGTGAAGATGTTGTTACGTATAAAATAGCTCACAAAAACCTTTCTGACTTCTTGTCTTATGTAACAAAAGAATTTGATATCGTTGATGTTGACATTCTTTCTGTCCCACTGGAGGAAATTATTTCTGACATATTTAAGAGAAGTGAGAACTAGTTTTAGCTTCCTATTACATTCAAAGTTACCTTTTTCTAGCGATTACATGAAATACATGCCAATGTTTTGGTGTTCCATTTGCAGTTCTCCCATCTTTATCTTCTTCGGTAAGCTCAATAATTTCCATATCTGAAAGTAAATTTTCTACTTGTTGTTTTGTATGAAATGTCATTTTGGTTCCAGGTTTATTCCATTCATCATTAGTACCAAAAACGTTCGCTATCTAGAGCAGTAACATTTTGGAATCCTGTTTGAAGCAAGAATTTTGTGTCTCTTAGAGCACCTGCTCCAAGATCTAAAGCATTATCTTTGGTAATTACAAATTTATTGCCTTAACTAAAAGTGGAGAGGGAGGTTTATTCTTTGTTATTTTGTAAAATTCCAACCATTTATTCATAATTAAGCGCTTAGTGGCAATGGGGCTCGAACCCAAGTAGTTCTTCGTGTGGAATTCCACTTGCATGGTACCTCGGTACTAATTCCTTACTGCAACCTTGCGATCGGCAGGGTCCAAAAGCCTTCGATTACCCGCTCGTGACGATGTGACTTTTAAGGACTTACCTTGCCACCACTAAGCACGTTCGTTTATTATATTACAAATTTAGAGTTTAATAAAATTAAGAATAATGGAAGTTTATCTAGTGGTGCGTTTAACGCGGTGCAAAGAAGTTTACCTGGATTGAACCTTTCTTTGCCTTTTTGCAACCTCTCATTCTAGCATATCCAGAGTGGAAAGCGCAGTTTTGACCAGTCTAAAGACTGTATCATTTGTTATTTAATTTATTTGAATTTATACTAGAAATATGTCAGATAGTAATAAAGAAAATAGTTTACAAAACAGAATTGAATATTACCAAAATAAAATAGAGACTAATTTTCAAAAATATCCTACAGACTTCAAAGAATTTATAAAAGACGAGGAAATAATTAGGCAAGGAGATGATTTGATAAAGAATTATCGTTCCACAGGTTATAATTTTGCTAGTATAGAGGACTTTCCCTTCTTGAGTAACGAGCCGACTATATTTTATAGTAATTATATTCAGAGGATTGCACATTTTGCTGAACTTCTAGCGACAATGGAAAACGAAGGGATAATTACGGAAGATGATGTTACCTTTGGAGCAAGGGCAACTAAAGTAAATGGAAAATGGGATGATCCTGAACCTAAAGTTGATATGTTAATTAGTTCAAAAGGCGGAGAAATTACGACAACGGAATTTGTTGAAGGGGTAATTATTTTTACTCCCAAATCCAATGACCTAGAAACATTGGTTAGAAAAATAAGGGAAATTGCAGAATTTATTGAAACACGAGCAACAAAAGAAGCAGAGTTTTCTGTTCAAATCAGAGATAGCTGGGAAGTTCCGGATCATCGCATTAAACCTGTTAGTCTTTTTGTATTTTTGGAAAGGATTAATATTAAACAGGCAGTCGCAAATTTCTTAAGATTTGACAATGGGAATCTAATCGCTTTAAAACAAAAAAGTATTTTTAATGGAACTGGGTGGCAAAATTCGCCTATTCTAGTTAATTCAAAATTATTCAATTATTTATCTGAGGATGAGGTTTTACCTTGAGATCTCGGAAATTCGTGTCCTTCTTGCTCGCATTTAAAAACAGGCCAAGCGATTGTGTAAGTTCCTTTATGTCCAATATATCTGCTAGGAGAATTATCGTAAGGGCAATACAATACCAGTTCTTTTAGCCTCTTTTCGCTTTCTTCATTGAACTTACTGATGCGTTCTCCAGCTTCGGTTGATTCTTCTAATAATCTCTTCATTGCTTCATCACTTAATCCAAAGGGGTTATTATTCGGTAAAGCATGGCTGGTGCGCTCTCTGTCTTTTGTCATTATTGCCATCTATATATTGTATCACGCTGATAAATGTATCAAACTGTATCTTGTGCGGGGGAGAGGAATCGAACCTCCACGTCTTTCGACACATGTTCCTTAAACATGCTTGGCTACCGTTACAACACCCCCGCTCTTCACTGCGTTCAGAGCAAGCTTGCTCTGAGTTTTACGAAATGTGCCCTCAGACGGAATCGAACTGTCATCTTCTCCTTAGAAGGGAGTTGCTCTATCCATTGAGCTATGAGGGCGAGTCTTCGAGTCCTCACAACGTTCTGCGCCAAGCGCAGGTTGTTATGAGGGCATTTCAATTCTCACCATTCATATTTTACCATTTCTAATATTTTGAATCTAGTTTGATATATAATGTGGATAGGCCGAAGTGCTGTAACTGGTAGCCAGGCACGCCTCAGAAGCGTGTGCTCATTGAGCGTGGAGGTTCGAATCCTCTCTTCGGCACCTTTCGTATGAAATTTTTTTTAATATATTTCTTAACGGTTTTTTTATTTTGCTTCGTGTTTACGCCAGAGGCGAAAGCTATTTATGATCCAACAATTGTTCCAAATAATAAGGTTGGAATGCATATTGTTGATACTAGTGATTTGGGTGATATTGCTAAGCTTGTGAATTCAAATGGTGGAGATTGGGGATATGTCACCATAGTGTTATCTGACGGGGAGAGAAACCATGATCGATGGCAGCTCTTGTTTGACGAAATGCGCAGAAGACATCTTGTCCCCATCATTCGCCTGGCTACCCACGCAGAAAATGGATCAT
>JAUSIA010000486.1 GCA_030648225.1 Ignavibacteria bacterium
CTAAAAGTGATTCCCTAGGCAGTGGCACAGTTCCATTTACTATTTGGGATTTAGGTAGGACTCCTGAATCAACAGCAGATGATAAAAAATTAGTAATTAAAATTTTAGATTTTGATAAGTTTGACCCCGATACTTCAAATACAATCCCAGATAAAAAATGGAGTCAATTACCATATAGAGAGTGGGAACAAATATATGCATTTGATGCACCTTTCTCTGCTGATTCATTACCACCTGTATCAGGTAATTCAACTTCAAAAGACTTTCCCTTCGGTGCATTTATAATTGATGGTTCATTACCTGCAACCGGAACAGTTTTGAGAGTTTCCTCTTATAAACCACTTACGGGTGGTGATGTTTTTGAGGGTGTTCCAGTTGCGCCAAAAAATAATAATGAATTGGCTAAATCTAATATGGATAACATAAGTGTATTTCCCAATCCTTATTTTGGAGCAAATTCACTCGAAAGAGATCAGTATCAAAGATTTGTCAGGTTTACAAACCTGCCAAATGAAGTGATTATACGGCTATTTAATTTATCCGGTGTTTTCATACAGAGAATTGATAAAAATGATATTAATCAATATGTAGACTGGGACTTAAGGAATCGAGATGGTTTGCCAGTAGCTAGTGGTATTTATATAGCTTATCTTGAAATGCCAGGTATAGGTACTAAGATTATGAAAATAGCAGTTATTATGGAGCAGCAATATATTGATAGACTCTAATTTTGAGGGAGGAAAAATCCTCCCTATACTTTTATAGAAAAATTAAATTAGGAGATTGAATATGATTAAAGTATTTACATATTTTCTTAAAATATCAGTTTTATCTGCGATAATGATTGCCGAGTTGTTTGCAGGAGGCGGGAGAAGAAATGGAACAGCAGGTGCACAAGAATTACTAATACCTGTTGGGGCAAGAGGTTTAGCATTTAATGGTGCAAATCTTGCTAGTCTGGAAGGTGTAGAAGCTATATTTTATAATCCTGCCGGGCTTGCTGCCTCTAATTTTAGTTCTGAAGCAATGTTTTCTTACATGAATTATATCGCGGATATCGGTGTTTCTTACGCAGCTATATCCACATCATTTGAAGGATTCGGAAGTTTGGGATTTAGCATAAAATCCATAGACTTTGGAGATATCCCTGAGACAACTACTCAAAATCCATATGGAACAGGCTCTACATTTTCTCCAACTTTCGTAACGGTTGGTATTACTTATGCAAACTCATTAACAGATAGAATACAGGTTGGTGTAACTGGTAATATAATTTCTGAAAATATTATTTCAACAAGTGCAACTGGTATCGCTTTTAATGTTGGCGTTCAATACAGCAATATTGTTGACATAACTGGATTAAAATTCGGTGTTGTTCTAAAGAATTTTGGGCCGCAAATTGTTTTTGATGGTCCAGATTTAATAAGGCAAGCTGAAGCTATAAGTACACTGAGGGGTCTACAATTTTATAAAATTGATGGAGCTAAATTTGAGCTTCCTTCTCAGATTCAGTTAGGATTATCTTATGAGAGAAATATTAGCGAAGACTCTAAATTTTTAGTAATTGGGTCTTTTGAGAATAATAATTTTTCAAATGATGATTACAAAGTGGCCGGTGAATTTGCATTTAAAGAAGCGTTTTTCTTAAGAGGTGGTTATTCATATATGCCTGGGTCTGAAGAGGAACAGTTATTTGGATCAACTTTTGGAGCAGGATTTAATATTAATTCTGGTATAGATATAACGGTTGATTATGCATATCGCTATGCAAGATATTTTGAACCTAACCACGTTTTTACTATGAAGCTAGCTATTGAATAAATTCAACAAATCTAGTACCTAAGGCGTCCATATTTGGACGCCTTTTTTATTTATTAATAATTTATTTGCTATGAAAATTTTATTACCTGCTCTTTTATTTTTTGCTCTTCCTTTTTTCAATAGTGCACAGCAAAAATTAGATTTTGATTTTGATTATGCCCAGTTTGCTTATGATTCTTCATCCAATTACATAGAATTTTATTATTCATTTGGTCAAAGAGGACTTGCACAAACTCAAACCGATTCAACTATTCTGCTTGAAGGTGTTCTTGATATAGAAATTACTGATACATTAACACAAACAATTGTTATTAATAGAGAGTGGAAAATAAATCATGAGATAAAAGATACAGCAGATATGAATAAAAGTCTTGTTGGTATAATAAGTTTTATTTTGCCTGCCAGCGAATACGTTTGCGTTATAAGCGGAAGGAATTTTAATGATAGCTCAATTATCAGGACTTATAAAGAATCTATTAAAGTAGAAGCATTTATCGGAAATTCTCTTTCAATAAGTAATATACAAATTGCATCCAACATATTGCAGGAGAGCCCTAATAAGAACTCTGTGTTTTACAAAAATAGTTTTGAAATTATACCATTACCAACTTCAATATTTGGTGAAAACCTGCCCGTTCTGTTTCATTATTTTGAACTCTACAACCTGCAAAATTTAAATAACAATTTCCCCTTAAAGTTAAACACTGTGGTTTATAATAGCAGAAGAGATATATTTTACAATAAATCAAAAAATCTTACAAAAACTACCGATTCCAGGGTTGAGGTTGGGACTATTCCAGTTAATAAATTTCCAACAGATTCTTACACTCTGTCTGTTTCCTTAATAGATAGTATTGGAAGTTACGGGGTTTCTTCATCTAAAAAGTTTTATGTATTGAACCCTTCAGTTGAAATAAATGATTCTATTTATTCTCAAATTACTGATGTTTTTGCAACGCATTTTGGAGCTATGGCTGAAGAAGAGCTGGATGACTTATTTCAGAAGTCGAAATATATTGCTACTAACCAGGAGATTGATCAA
>JAUSIA010000488.1 GCA_030648225.1 Ignavibacteria bacterium
AGCTCTTCTTCATAAGCAGGCATTCCTTTTCTTATATTTGCCAGAACTGTCGGAGGATAATAAGCACCTTTCTTTCTCGGAATTTTTCCGCCAAGCAAAAGTTTTGCACCTTTCTTTATACTTTTTTCAACCTGCTTATGCAAACCATCTCTCAGTTTAATAGATGCTTGGGGACCAAGATCATTCTTTTCATCAAAAGGATCTCCCATCTTTTTTGATTTCATATTTTCCAAAAATATTTTTTCAAACTCATCATAAACGCTTTCCACAATAATAAATCTCTTTGCAGCAATGCAGCTTTGTCCTCCATTAATTAATCTTGAATTAACACAAGCTGCTGCAGCCTGTTCAAGATCGGCATCTTCTAAAACCAGGTAAGGATCGCTTCCCCCAAGTTCAAGCACTGTTTTCTTTAAGACAGCACCTGCTTTTTCTGCAACAGATTTTCCGGCAGATACACTTCCTGTAATAGTAACTGCTGCTATATTTTTATTATTAATTATTTCTCCTACTGCTTTGGAAGAAACAATAATTGTTCTGAAAAGATTTTCTGTAAAACCTGCCTCCTGAAAAATTTCCTCAATAGCTAAAGCACACCCGGTTACATCAGAAGAATGTTTTAAGATACCCGCATTGCCTGCCATTAAATTTGGGGCAGCAAATCTAAATACCTGCCAGAAAGGAAAATTCCATGGCATAATTGCAAGCACAACTCCCAGCGGCTGAAAAGTTACAAAGCTGTAGGATGCTTCAGTATCAATAATTACATCTGAAAGAAAAGTTTCTGCACTATCGGTAAAATAATCACAAACCCAGGCACACTTTTCAACTTCAGCAAGGGATTGCTTAATTGGTTTACCCATCTCTTCGGTCATCAGTCTTGCATATTTATCTTTCCTATCCTTTAAGATATCCGAAGCTTTTTTCATACAGGATTTTCTGATGGAGAAATCCGTATCCTTCCAGCTTAAAAAAGCTGCTTCGGCTTTAACGATTATAAACTCGATTTCTTCCAATGACATTTCTTTATAAGATTTAAGTTCTTTACCGGTTGCTGGATTAATTGATTTTATCATGATGCCCTCTTCATTTTTAATTTATCTTCTTAATTATTTTAATATTACATTCAATATGAATCCATTTATATAAATCGAGATCAATATGTCATCCCTAAAGGGATTTTAATTCTGTGGTTGTAATCTTTAGCTATAAATATTTTCATCCCTAAAGGGATTTTCAAATTATAATCCCGGAGGTGATGATATATTTATAGGAAAAATGAACTAAAAATAAATAGAATCCCTTTAGGGATGACATATAAAATCTTTCTGCTAAAATCTAATTATTAAGTTGATGCCGTTCGACCTTTCAGAATTAGATAATAATTAATAATAAAGAAAATCTTAGAGATATGCTTTGACGCAGGACAGAAAAATCAACTTACCCTTTTAATTACAACAAGGGTTTTATCATCAGAATATTTGCCACCTTTTGAGAATTTAATCACATCTTCAAGAATGTTGTAAGTAATTTCTTTAGGAGAAAGATGTTTATTCTTTCTTAACATATTTATAAGTCTTTCCTCTCCATAAGCTTCAAAATCATGATTTGCAGAATCTGTTATTCCATCAGAATAAATTAGTAGAACATCCCCTTTCTGAAAGTTTATATTCTCAACTGTATATTTTGCATGAGGGGAAGGACCAAAAACAGGACCCGATGCATTGAGATAAATTATCTCATCAGAATTACTGTGAATAAAAAATGGCGGGTTGTGTCCCCCGTTAGAATAAAGAAATAACCCGCTTTTATCTGTAGAAAGTTCTCCATAAAAAAGTGAAACGAACTTATCATCTGCAAAAATTTTATTTACAAGCTGGTTCATTCTTTTCATAAGAGAAGATATTTTAATCTCAAAATTACTGGCCATCCTCAGAGCACCTGAAATGTACATTGCTTCGGCAGCAGCAGCCACACCTTTGCTTGCGGCATCTCCGATTGTAACTCCAAGCCTCTCCTGATCCTCACCGATTTCAAGATAATCAAAGAAGTCTCCTCCAACTATTTCAGCAGGATGGGTGACACCGAATAAACCATAATTATGAAACTTGTATTCATGTTCAGGCAAAATACTTTTCTGAAGCTCTCTTGCTTTATCAAGATCAGCTTTAAGCACCTGTGCACTCTGGCTGTATCTTTTTTGTTTAATTTGTGATGTCAAAGCAGTTGATATAATATTCAGAGTTACGCGGAGATCTTCATCAATGTTATCACTATTTAAGGCCAGGATATATTCATAATAAGCTTTGCCGTCAACCTTAAATTTCTCACCCACACCGGAAGCTGAATATTTAAAAATGCCTTTGCTGCGGAGCTCATTATTTGTTTCATCACCCAAAATCGTTCTCTCCTTAGCTACCAGATCGAAAAGGGGATAACCTGCAATAAAAACCTTAAAGTTCTCATCAATCTTTTCAAGGTTTCCTGTCTGATAAAGAAGATCATAAGCTTCTTCTTTGGTATTAAGCTTCCACAATCTTCCACCCGTAACATTAATTTCTTCAATTTCAATAATCTGGTTAATAACTTCAGTAAGCATCTCTTTCTCAGAAGAGAAGCACTGGTGGGCTATTGTTTCAACTGTTTTATATAATTTCTTTTGGTCCATCAGTAAAAAAGTTCTCTTATTGATTCAAAAATATTTTTTATACGAGTAAAGAAAGAAGAATCTTCAGCATATTTCTTACTGTAGTCTCTGATTGCTTTTTCAATTCCAACATCTTTACCCGCTTCCCTGCTCATATAGTATTTGTGAGTCATTATATCAACATATAATCCCACGGAATTTTTAAAAGGGAAGTACTCAAATATATCTAATTTTTCAAACTCATTTATAATAGGATAATAAATATTGTTCAGCCAGCTTTCTGAAGCATCTTTAATATTAATTTCTTTATCTGCCTTCTCACTCAAATACCATTTATGCTCATCAATCTGTTTTTTAATTGACTGCAAACCGCAAATATCATTTATATGATGAAAATTTTTGCGGACATTGATACCAGTTTCTTTCTCAAACTGAGCAATCTTTCTTAGCTTTGAATACTGTTGCTTATATTTTTGCAGAATATATTTTTTATCTCTTACAGTTGAAAAATTCTCTCTTGTATAACCTGCCTTCTTATAATCTTCATTCAGCCAGTTCATTGATTCGAAGAAAAATTTTAATTCCTCTGTTCTCATTCTTGCAGAAATTTTGGGAAGAATTTCAACTGTTTCAGCATCAGCCAGAACAGCTTTTAATTCCGTTTTAACTCTTCCTTTTTCATCTTTAACTTTAAAGAACCTTACAAGCACATTTGCAAGTGAAGCATCTCCCCAGTAGATATTGTTAAAATGAAGTGCAGCCAGAAGTTCTGCAATTGCATCCCAGATTAACTTCAGATTCTTCTCTTTAAAATTAAGTTTGTATAGATGAGAATCGGGTAATGCTTTATCTTCAAGAACAGTAATTACAAAAGCAAGGTCATCATTTACATAAGAAGTTCCGGCTTTTGTTTGAACAGGGATAGGAGTTTTTCTGCTTACAACATAACCGACCGGCAAAAGTGTATGAGCACCTATTGATAAAAGCTTTTCATAATTGGCAATTTCATGCTTTGCCATAAACTCAGTTGTCTGTTTAACAGCAAAAGATGAATACCTGTTCTTAATAAACTTAACAGGATGGCGGGAAATTCCTTTCC
>JAUSIA010000400.1 GCA_030648225.1 Ignavibacteria bacterium
ACAAAAAACCGGCGCGGGTATGATGGATTGCAAGAAAGCCCTTACCGAAGCTAACGGAGATATCGAAAAAGCAATTGAGCTGTTAAGAAAAAAAGGTGCTGCAGTTGCAACTAAAAGAGCAGAGAAAACTGCCAATGAAGGATTGGTTCTTTCTAAAGTTATTGAGGATGGAAAGACAGGTGTAATTGTTGAAGTAAGTTGTGAAACAGATTTTGTCGCGAAAAGTGAAGACTTTATAAAGTTTGCTAATGATGTTCTTAATGCTGTTATAGAAACCAGGCCATCAAGTGTTCAGGAACTTTTTGAAAAAAATCCTGATTTGAAAAACAAGCATACAGATCTTCTTGGAAAAATCGGGGAGAAGATTGAAGTGTCAAGATTCTCAATAGATAAGCTTGATGATGGAATAGCTGTAGATTATATTCATCCCGGCTCAAAGCTTGGTGTTTTAGTTTCATTTGAAAAAGCTCAATCTGCAAAAGATGATTTTCCCTCTATTGGTAAAGATATTGCAATGCAGGTTGCAGCAATGAAACCAATCTGTACTTACCGTGAAGAAGTTCCTAAAGATATTATTGATAAGGAAATGGAAATCTACAAAGAGCTTGCACGTAAAGAAGGTAAACCGGAAAATATTCTTGATAAAATTGCGACTGGAAGATTGAATAAATTCTACCAGGAAAATTGTCTTGTGGAGCAGGCTTACATAAAAGATAACTCCAAAACAATTGCTGATTTGATTAAAGAGTATAATTCAAAAAATGGAACTGAAATAAAGATTAAGGGCTTTAAGCGATATCATCTCGGTGATGAGAAAAAATAAATTTCATTAAAAGGTCTTAATTTTTTAAGACCTTTTTTTATATTTTACCCGCAGGAATAATTATAAATAAATGAGTAAGCTTAAATACAAAAGAATTCTGCTTAAGTTAAGTGGTGAATCCCTTATGGGAGATAAAGGCTTTGGCATTGATCATAAAGTGCTTCAGTTTTTTTCTGATGAAATTAAAAAAGTTCATGATGATGGTCTCCAGCTTGGAATTGTTATTGGAGGAGGCAACATTTACAGGGGCTTAAGCGCCGGTGACCAGGGAATTGACAGAGTTACCGGTGACCAGATGGGAATGCTTGCTACGATGATAAATTCTTTAGCTCTTCAGAATGCAATTGAGAAAAAAGGAATCTATACCCGGCTTATGAGCTCAATTAAAATGGAAGAGATTGCTGAACCTTATATAAGAAGAAGAGCGCTGCGTCATCTTGAAAAAGGCAGAGTTGTTATTTTTGGCGGCGGAACAGGACATCCTTACTTCAGCACTGATACTGCTGCTTCTTTAAGAGCAGTTGAAATTCAAGCCGATGCAATAATAAAAGGAACAAGAGTAGATGGTGTATATGATTCTGATCCTGAAAAAAATCCTTCTGCATTTAAGTTTGATAAAATCACATACCTCGATATCCTGAAAAAGAATCTGAAAGTTATGGACTTAACTGCAATAAGCCTCTGCCAGGAAAATAATCTCCCGATAGTTGTTTTTAATATGGATAAGCCCGGCAATCTTCGCAGGCTTATAAGAGGCGAATCAGTTGGAACAGTTATTCATGATGAAAAAGAAACACTTGAAAAAAACTGATTATTTTTTAATTAATTCTAATAAAAAATGAGAGGTTTATTATGGAACAATTAATTAAAGATGCAAAATCGCGAATGGATAAATCTCTCGAAGCATTAAGAGGTGAACTGTCGAAGATAAGATCAGGTAAAGCAACTACAGCTTTGCTTGATGGAATTAAGGTAGATTTTTATGGTACTATGACTCCTATAAATCAAACTGGAAATTTAACTGTACTTGATGCTCATACACTCTCTTATACTCCCTGGGACAAATCAATTCTTAGTGCTGTTGATAAAGCAATACTGGAAGCTAACATTGGTCTTAATCCTGTTAGTGATGGAACTAATCTTAAAATTCCTATTCCCCCATTAAATGAAGAGAGAAGGAAGGAACTTGTAAAGCTTGTTAAGAAATTTGGTGAAGATTCTAAAGTGGCAGTCAGGAATATAAGAAGAGATGCAAACGAACATCTTAAAAGAGAACAGAAAGAGAAGAAACTTTCTGAAGATGATTTAAAAGGAGCTGAAGATAAAGTTCAGAAATTGACTGATGAGCATATTAAGAACGTTGATGAAATTCTGAAGCATAAAGAGAAGGAAATTATGGAGGTTTAAGAAAGCTGTTCTTAATTTGTGATTAATTTTTTAGAAGGGTGACTCTAAGTTGTATAACGTCACCCTTTTTTGTTATTGTTCCTTTTTTCTGATTAGATTTCATAAGTGTAAAAATTAAGGAGTTACAGTTATCCTCAGTGGAGACTAACGAAAAGAAATATCCCCGTTTCAGAGATATAAATTTTTCTAACTTCATTAATAAAAATACAGT
Organism: Ignavibacteria bacterium; assembly: GCA_030648225.1. Taxonomy (GTDB): domain Bacteria; phylum Bacteroidota; class Ignavibacteria; order Ignavibacteriales; family Ignavibacteriaceae; genus RBG-16-34-14. Next base: position 2,442 of record JAUSIA010000400.1, read on the forward strand.
TAGAAATGTTTTTTTTATGACAGCAGGAATTTTCATCTTTATATTCGGCGTTATTATTTATGGAATAATTCTTAATTCGCTGGAAGATTCTCTCCATGAAAAAATGCTTGAAAAAGGATTTACCGAACTCAAAAATGTAAATCTGCTTATTGACCGGAAGAATTTTTCGTTAAGCATTTATGAAGATACAGTTCTGATAAAAAGTTACCGCATTAGCTTAGGCAGGAATGTTTCTGTTCCTAAAACAAAAAAAGATGATGGGGCAACTCCCGTTGGTGAATATAAAATATGCGATCTTGATACTGCACATAAATATTATAAACTTTTAAAGCTAAATTATCCGAACCTGGAAGATGCCGCAGACGCTTTAAGGAGAGGTGTTATAACTCAAAGCCAGTTTGATCAGTTGAAGTTTGAATTTTATTATGAAGATTGTCCCAAGCTTGAAACTGAGCTTGGCGGCAATATTGGTATTCATGGAATTG
>JAUSIA010000403.1 GCA_030648225.1 Ignavibacteria bacterium
TAAAGAAAAAAATAGTGATTGGGAAATGAAAAGTACTTTAACAAATGATTGGAAAAACAAATTATTACCTCTACTTAAAATGTATATCAGCAAGGTCCCCAATTCTTTTATTGAAGAAAAAGATTTTTCACTTGCCTGGCACTATAGAGCAGCGGATAATGATTTAGCATCTGCGAAAGCAAAGGAATTAATAAGCCTAATAACAAATTATGTTGTGGATTTTCAGATTCAGGTAATGAATGGAAACAAAGTTGTTGAAGTTATCAGCGCAAATTTTAATAAAGGTTCTGCCGGATTGCACTGGCTATTACAAAATGAGTATGACTTTGTATTAGCAATAGGAGATGATTTAACCGATGAGAAACTTTTTGAAATCCTGCCCGAAACTGCCTACACCATAAAAGTAGGGCTTTCAAAATCTTATGCAAGATTCAATTTGCAAAATCATTTAGAAGTAAAAGAATTACTTCAGCAGTTGCTGTCTCTTTAGGATTTAGGGAATCCTAATTTATATCTGCAATTCATATCAATTAATATTCAATTATTTAATTGTAGTAAAAAATTTATAAATTAATATTTCTATATACAGATTAAAAACAAACGGAATTTTAAATGAAGCAGATAGTAAATGAAGATCCACCCATAAAAAAACTGATTCGTCCATTTCAATCATTTACGCAGAAAGAAGCATCCGGTGGAATACTGTTACTAATCTGCACAATTGCTGCTCTAATCTGGGCAAACTCACCCTGGAAAGAAATTTATTTTGATCTCTGGCATACAAATATTTCTATCAATTTAGGGGATTATATTCTTTCATATTCTTTGCACCATTGGATTAATGATGGGCTGATGGTAATTTTTTTCTTTGTAGTAGGTCTTGAAATTAAAAGAGAATTTCTTGTTGGAGAGTTATCAACACGTAGGAAAGCGTCATTACCAGTTGCAGGAGCTTTAGGCGGAATGTTATTTCCTGCCGGCATCTATCTATTGTTTAATGCAAATACTGAAGGAAATTCCGGATGGGGAATTCCTATGGCTACAGATATTGCATTTGTAATCGGAATACTTGCTTTGCTTGGTTCTAAAGTTCCTCTTTCTATAAAAGTTTTTATAACTGCGCTTGCAATAGCAGATGATATCGGTGCAGTTTTAGTTATTGCATTATTTTATACTTCTGAAATTTCATTTATAAGTTTAATGATAGGTGCATTTTTCTTAATTCTATTAATATTTTCAAATGCTTCCGGAATAAGAAGTCTTTTAATTTATTTGCTGCTTGGAATTGGTTTATGGCTTGCCTTCCTGAAATCCGGAATTCATTCAACTGTTGCCGGAGTAATATTGGCTTTCACTATTCCTGCTTCAACAAGAATAAATTCTTTAAGGTTTCTTACTGAAGGGAAAAAGTTACTTGAAGATTTTGATAACGCCGGTGAAGAAGGGGAGAGCACTTTAACAAATGAAGAAAGATTAAATATTGTACAAGAATTGGAAAATAATTGTGAAGAAGTAATGACACCTTTACAAAGATTTGAATCAGGACTTCATTCCTGGGTATCATTTTTTATTATGCCTCTTTTTGCTTTTGCAAATGCAGGTATTGATCTGAGTGGAGATATCTTATCATCGGTTACAAATTTTGTTAGCTTAGGGATTATAACAGGACTATTCTTCGGGAAGCAACTTGGTATTTTCTTCTTTTCATGGCTATCAATAAAATTCGGTTTAGCTGAAAAACCTGATGGTGTAAGCTGGAAAATTATTTATGCTTCAGGTATTCTTGCGGGAGTTGGTTTTACAATGTCTCTCTTTATTGCTAATCTTGCATTTGGTGAAAGTGAATTGCTGAATATCTCTAAAGCAGGAATATTAACAGGATCATTAATCTCTGGCATTATCGGGTTTATTATTTTGAAATCTTTTTTAAAAGAAAAAGTCTAATCCAATAATTTAATTAAGATTAATAAATACATTGCTTTTAATTATAAACACATAAATTGAGATAATGTTTTGCTTTTGAAGTTTTTTAATATTGTTCTTACCAGTTTGTTTTAATAAGTCGGTCTGCAAAAAGAAATAAAACTCAAATATGGATGTTCTTCCACTTGCTGGTTTGACAGTGTAATGGTTTCATCTGAAATAATTTCTGCTAAGTACTTTTTTAATAATTGGCTATTAGTAAAACTTTTTCTTAAAATAGAATTAAAGAAAAGATATTCTTAATCACACACTGAGAAAAAAGATATAACTTTTGTTAAAAATTGTATATTAGTAACCAAATTTTTAATGATTTTTACTAATGAATTTTACTTTAATTAAAAATATTATCAGTATAGGGGAAGGGATTTTAATAAATATTGATTCACAGGATTTTCTTGATTATTTATTAACTCATTCATTAGAAAAAACTAATCCAAGAAGTCCACCTTTGTTTTTTACTTTTTGTTTATAACATTTTTAACTTCAGTAGTTTTACTTTATCATTAATTCTATAAGCAACAAAATAAATTATTAATCTTTAGGAGGGAAAACGTGGCTTCATCAAAAATCAAAACTGTATTTACCGGCTTTGCAGGTATTGTTATACCTGTCCTGCTTGCTGTAGGTTTTCTGCTTTTCTTTTTTGTTATGGGTAACCCTAATAACTTCCAGGGTAACAACCCGGCAAATCTTCCTAAGCCGGGAAATTATCTTGGAATTATCTATAAAGGTGGTATTATAGTTCCTTTTCTCATGGCTATTCTTATGATGGTTATTACTTTTTCCATTGAAAGATGGATAACAATAACAAAAGCAAAAGGAAAGGGTAGTATTACAGCTTTTGTAGTACGAGTTTATCAAAAGCTTGCAGCTCCGGATATTAATAGTGCTATTGATGAATGTGATAAGCAGAGAGGTTCTGTTGCTAATGTTATTAGAGCCGGATTGCTTAAATATAAGCAGGTGACAGGAGTTAGAGATATGAATAAGGATCAGAAAATTGTTGCCATTAAACAGGAAATTGAAGAAGCTACATCTCTTGAATTGCCAATACTTGAACAAAACCTTGTGATACTTGCTACCATTGCTCCCCTGGCTACTCTTGTTGGTTTACTAGGAACAGTATTGGGAATGATTAAAGCTTTCGCTGCTCTTGCTACTGCCGGTGCACCAGATGCTATTGCACTTGCTACAGGTATTTCCGAAGCACTTATTAACACAGCTTTTGGTATTGGTTCATCTGCTTTAGCAATTATTTTCTATAATTATTTTACAACAAAAATTGATAAAATGACTTATAGCATAGATGAAGCAGGTGTTGCTATTGTACAAAATTTTGCATCACATAACGAATAATGTTTTTGTAACTTATTAAAAAAGTGTGGAATTATGCCAAAAGTAAAAGTACCTCGTAAAAGCACATTGATAGATATGACTGCAATGTGCGACGTTGCTTTTTTGTTGTTGACATTTTTTATGTTAACTACACAATTTAAAGCGGAGGAATCGGTGATTGTTGACACTCCATCTTCTATTTCAGAAATTAAACTGCCCGATACGGATATTCTTAATATTACTATTTCTAAAGAAGGAAAGGTATTTTTCAATATTGACAATAAGAATTCTGCCCGTGAACGTCTTCTTGCAAAAATAAGTGAAAGGTATCCTGAACTTCAGTTTACTACCGAGGAAAAA
>JAUSIA010000417.1 GCA_030648225.1 Ignavibacteria bacterium
TGCGAGCACTGCATCTTCATTCCAGCTTATAGCAAACAGCTTTGAGAGAATTGCAAATGCAGAAAAAGATAAATGGCTGCCTTATTATTATGCATCATATTTGTTAGCTGTTGCAACTTTTATGGATACTGTGGCTGAAAGGAAAGATTCATATCTGGATAAAGCAGATCTCCTTATTGCATTAGCAGATTCTTTACAGCCTGATAACTCAGAAATTTATACAGTGAAGGCTGTGATTTCCCAGGGAAGATTAATTGTTGATCCTCAGAACAGGTGGATGAAATACGGACCTTTGTTTTCCAATCTTATAAGTAAAGCTAGAGAACTTGACACGACAAATCCGAGACCGGTTTTTGTTTATGCTCAGAGTGTTCTTTATACTCCAGAACAATTTGGAGGAGGTAGGGATAAAGCACTTCCTATCTTTAAAGAAGCAGAAGAGAAATTCAAAAACTTTGAGCCGGAAAGTGAACTTCATCCAAATTGGGGAGAGGAAGTTTTAAAAAGAACTTTGGAAGAGATTTGAGGGTGAATGAAGCTGATTCTTTTAGAAATTGGGATATTGTATTTTATTATCTCGTTCTCACCACGATTTATCGTGGTGAATCATAAGTGGGAAAAAAGAAATTAAGGTTTTAACCGTTTTCCAGCTTAATATCATACTTTTTTAGAAATAACTCATATTCCTCGCTAAAACTTTTTACATGATGATGTTCTTCCTGATTTCTTATATATGCCTCAACTTTCTGCAACTGAGATGAGGATACTGAAAACACACCATACCCTTTTCCCCAAAAAAATTTATTGTTTGTCAATCTGTTCTGATTAATAAAATATGATGAAGATCCTTTTAACAGTTTAATGCATTCTTCAATAGATAAATTTGTTGGAAGATCTATGTATGAACGTGATCAGCATTAACATAATTTATTTTCATAAAAATATTTTTATCTTTTGTATAGTTGTATAAGAATTCTGAGAGTTTAACTCTTTCTGGTTTTGAAAGAACCTTTTGTTTATCGAGTGTTTCCCAGATGAAGTGAACCCAAATTTTATTGTGGGAATGCTTGGACATCATTCCTCCTTCTATTTATTAAAACCGTTAAAACGGTTATAATATATCTATTTTTCTCACTTATATTCTACTGGATAAATCCAGTAGAGAAAATAAGCAACCCTCTCTTGCTTACTTTAATCCTTGATGAAGTGATTTTTCAACTGCTTGTTTGAAGATGCTTAAATTAACAGGTTTCTGAAAAACCTGCTCTATGCCGATTTCGTTGTAGTCTTCAATAGTCTGCCTGTCAATTGAATTGCTTAATACAATAATGGGCGGCTTAACTTTCATATCCAATTTTTTTAATTCAAGAGCAAGATCATAACCTCCCATAACAGGCATATTATGTTCTGTAATAATCAAAGCATAAGCTAAAGCAAAAATTTTATTTAAAGCTTCTCTGCCGTTTGAAGCAGTATCTATATTATAATCAGATGTTATATGCTTCAGGATTTTTGAATATAAAATCCTGTCAGTTGTGCTTGAATCAACAAGAAGAATATTTGCAGCAGCAACAGGAAGTGTAAACAGAAAATCTGATCCTGAACCTGGCTCACTTTTAACCCTGATAGTTCCTCCATGCTTTTCAATAATTTCCTTTACCAGTGAAAGTCCAAGACCGGTACCTTTCTCGCCTGCGGTTCCTTCTGTTGTAAATTTTGTATCTACACCAAAAAGTTTTTTTGCATCTTCAGGTTTAATCCCTACACCTGTATCTTTAATTGAAAATTCATAGAACCTTGTATGTTGTGAAGGTACAGCAGAAATTATTATGCTTCCATCTTCTCTTGTAAACTTAATTGCATTGGAGATAAGATTATTAAAAACCTGTCCTATTAAATCTTTATCAACATATACATAGAGATTTTCATGTACATTTGAATTAATAGAGATACTTTTTTGAAAAGCAGCACCTCCGAGAGCATTAATTGATTTTGATATTACCTCAGAAGCTTCAACTTTTTCAGGTTCGAAACGTATTCTGCCTGTTTGCAGCCTTGTCCAGTCGAGAAGGGAATTGACAAGCGAAAGCATTGCATTTGAAGATTCCTGTATGTAACTGACATACTGGTTTCTCTCTTTATCACTCAAAGTATCATCGTGTAAAATAAGATCTGTAAAACCGAGGATAGAGCTGAATGGTGTTCTTAAATCATGAGAAATGATTGAAATGAACCGGTCTTTTGTTTCATTAAGCTTAACAAGATTTTGTGTGGATTTTTTCAGATCCTCTTCAGCTTTTCTTCTTAATGAAATATCGCTTACCAATCCATAAACTTTCTGAACCTCTCCTTTTTCATTTCTTATAACGCTTAATTTATTTCTTACCCAAACAACATTACCTTGTTTATTAATGATTCTGAATTCAAGCTCAGCAGACATTTTAATCCTGCTTTTTGAAAAGCTTTTCAGGTTTTCTTTTACATTAAGCAGATCATCCGGATGAATAATCTTAAGCAGAAACTTAATATCATTAAGCATCTCTGTTTGTGAAAAGCCTGTTATTTTATTAACAGCACCTGTAAAAAAAACTGGTTTAAAAAAGAGTTTGCTTCTATCAAGTGTAAAGAGAAAGTCATCTATATTTTCTATCAGGTTCCTGTATTTTTCTTCAGACTCACGGATAACCTGCTGTGCACGTTTTCTTTCTGTAATGTCCCGGATTATTAAAACAAGATACCAGCTTCCATCAATCTCAAATGATGATGGTGTTAGCTCGGCAAAGAAAGTCGAACCATCTTTTCTTTTACCCGAAAATTCAAATCGTCGTGATAATTCTTTTTTTGCCTGATAAAGCTGGAGGTATTCTGCAATTTTTAAAACGTCATTTGTTGCTGCCAAATCCAGAATATCTTTTCCTGTTATTTCATTCCCAAAAGAATACCCAAACATTTTTCCAAATGAATTATTAGCTGCTATAACTTTTCCTTTATTTTCAACAGCTATTCCTTCCTTAGTATTTTCAAATAAGGATTTGAAAAGCTGAAGATCTTTCTCCTCTTCCTTTTTACCTGAAAGGTTTATTAAATAAATATTAAAGCCGTCCAAAATATTTTCACTGTAAAGAGGAATTATATTCGCTGTATAGTGAATTTTCTCACTACGTTTATTCAGAAGCTCAAGTTCCAGGTTATATGATTTATCCTGGTATGATTCAAAATCCAGTTTACTTTCAGGTGCTAAAAATTCATTCAGATTTTTTCCAAAAGCTTCTTCCTCCTTAAAATTTAATTGCGAAGTGTAAGCAGGATTTAAATATTCAATTATCCCAAAACTATTAAGCCGCAATACAATCACATCTGCTTTTGTAACAAAGTTCCGGAAATTTTCTTCTAGAGTTCTAAAATCTTCCCGTTTAGTCTCTTTTGAAACAGCAGAGAGTGAAATAAGAATATCCTGATCTCCAAGAAGGAATGATGCATCAACAGGTATTTCATTACCAAGATTGTTAAGAATTAAAATTTGTTTTTTAAAGAAATGAATCTGCTGCAAATCTTCTTTGAGCTGATTAAAGCTTTTTTGATTCAGAGTG
>JAUSIA010000431.1 GCA_030648225.1 Ignavibacteria bacterium
ATTTTCCCAGCTTCCCGCAGAAAAGTTTTTTTTTGATTATATAATAAATGGTATTGGATTAAAAAAAATTATTATCGGTTACGATTTTCACTTTGGAAAAGGAAGAGGCGGAAGCATCGAAACAATAATCGAAATGGGTAAAAAAAATAACTTCAAAGTAGAGAAAGTTGGAGAAGTTACTCGTAATGGAAATAAAATCAGCAGCACTGAAATCCGAAAAGATTTAAGTGAAGGAGATATTGAGCTCGTTAATGGATTACTCGGACGAAATTATTCTTTCAGTGGTATTGTAGTTCATGGAGATAAAAGAGGCAGAACACTTGGATTTCCGACTGCAAATATTAAAATAGATGATGAAGATAAACTTCTGCCTGCTCTCGGTATTTACGTGGTGGAATTTTTTGTAGAGGGAAATAAATATTACGGATTATTAAGTGTAGGAAAAAGACCAACTTTTTATAATGAAGGAAACATTGTCCCTGAAGTTTATATATATGATTTTGATGAAGATATTTATGATGAATACGTAACAGTGAACGTTATTGAAAGATTAAGAGGAGAAGAAAAATTTTCATCTGTTGAAAATCTGGTAAAACAAATGAATAAAGATAAAGAAGCTGGTTTAAAAATATTAAGTGAGCTAATTAATTGAGGTTATATTCTATTCTTAATCGTAATCATAATCGTACCCATAATCGGATTAAAAAATCGAGTAAGATTATGATTACGATTAAGACTCTTTTTCATAATTTGAATAATTAATTAATCCCGGTATCCGCCGGTTGACTGACAGGATTTCTGGGATTATATCATACAACAAAATAAAAGGATAGTTAAATGACTAAAGAAGAAAAGCTTGAGTTAGTTAAAAAATATGGTACAGGCGAAAATGATACCGGAAGATCTGAAGTACAGATTGCATTGCTTACCAAAAGGATTAATGATCTTACCGATCATTTTAATAAACATATGAAAGACCATCATTCAAGAAGAGGTTTAATGATGATGGTTGGTAAAAGAAGAAGACTCCTTGATTATCTTATGAAAAAGGATATTGAGAGATACAGAAGTATAATTAAAGAATTGAATATCAGAAAATAAGAGGATTTGAAATGGTTTTAATTAAAGAAACAGATATCGGTGGAAAAAAGTTTTCTATTGAGACTGGAAGATTTGCAAAGCAGGCCAATGGGGCTGTTATGGTTAGATACGGTGATACAATGGTGCTTGTTACTGCGGTTGCTGCAGATAGTGCACCTGAAGGAATAGATTACTTTCCTCTCCAGGTTGAATACCGTGAAAAAACATCTGCTGCAGGAAAAATTCCCGGTGGTTTTATTAAAAGAGAAGGAAGGCCGACAGAGAAAGAAATTCTCAGTGCTAGATTGGTTGACAGACCAATAAGACCACTCTTCCCGGAAAATTTTAATAATGAAACGCAGGTAATTGCTCTCGTCTTTTCTTATGATGGTGAAAATGATGCAGATGTTCTTGCGGCAACAGGTGCTTCGGCTGCATTATCAATTTCGGATATCCCTTTTGAGGGACCGGTTGCTGAAGTAAGAATAGGCAGAATTAATGGCGAGCTCATTGTTAATCCCACTCACCAGCAGCTTCAGGAGAGCGAACTTGAACTTGTTGTAGCGGGCACTGCCGATTCAATATTGATGGTTGAAGGAGAAGCAAAAGAGATAAGCGAAGATGATATGCTTGCTGCTCTTAAATTTGCACAGCAAGAAATAAAGAAACTTGTACAGCTTCAGTTAGATCTTGTTAGTGAAGTTAATAAACAGAAAATGGAAGTTGCATCTCCTGCTGTTGATGAAGATCTTAAGAAAGATGTTTATGAACTTGCTAATGATAAATTCAAAGAAATAGTCTATTCAATCTTAGCAAAAGAAGAAAGAAGCCGCAGGAATAAAGAGCTTATTGAATCTGTTCAGAGTGGACTTGCAGAAAAATATCCTGAACAGGAAAAAGTTATTGCTGAAATTTTACATGATATGGAAAAGGACCTGATGCGTGAAAGAATTCTTTCAGAAGGTATCAGGCTGGATGGAAGAAATACATCACAAATTCGTCCTATCTCAATTGAAACTGCTGTGCTGCCGAGAACTCATGGTTCAGCTCTCTTTACAAGAGGAGAAACACAAAGCTTAACAACGGTAACCCTTGGTACGAAGAATGATGAGCAGACCATTGAAGGCTTGGTAGAAGAATACACAAAGAAATTCATGCTTCATTATAACTTCCCTCCTTTCAGTGTTGGTGAAGTAGGAAGAATGATGGGAGTTGGCAGGAGAGAAGTTGGTCATGGTAATCTTGCCGAAAGAGCTTTAAGAATGGTCTTCCCTGAAGTATCTGCTTTTCCTTATACCGTCAGAGTAATTTCAGATATACTTGAATCAAATGGTTCATCTTCTATGGCAACTGTGTGTGCAGGTTCTCTTGCATTAATGGATGCCGGAGTTCCTGTTAAAAAAGCTGTTGCAGGTATTGCTATGGGACTTGTGAAAGAGGATAACCGTTATGCAATATTATCAGATATCCTCGGAAATGAAGATCATCTTGGTGACATGGATTTTAAAGTTGCAGGAACCAGTGATGGTATTACTGCCTTCCAGATGGATATAAAAATAAAAGGCATCTCTTTCGAAATTATGGAAAAAGCACTTCAGCAGGCTAAGGAAGGAAGAATGCATATTCTTGGTGTAATGAATAGTGCATTAGATATTCCAAGAGAACATTTATCTCCTTACGCACCAAGACTACTTACAATGAAAGTTGAAACCGACCAGATAGGATTAATAATTGGCCCCGGCGGAAAAACTATTCAAGGTATGCAAAGATTATTTGGTGTTGATATTAATATTGATGATGATGGAACTATCAATATTGCATCTCCTAACAGGGATAATGCTGCAAAATGTAAAGAGCATATCAAGAAGATGACAGCCACTCCTGAAGTGGGTGAAGTTTATGATGGCGTTGTAACAAAGATAATGGACTTCGGCGCCTTTGTGGAAATCCTTCCGGGCAAAGAAGGATTGTTACATATTTCACAAATAGATAATAAGCGTGTAGCAAAAGTTTCTGATTATTTTAAAGAAGGTGATAAAGTTACAGTTAAGCTTGTCAGAGTAGAAAATGGCAAATACTCATTAAGCCGTAAAGAGCTTCTTAAAGACGGCAACCCAAAAGAACCTGTTGAAGAAGCCAAAAGCACTGTAACAGAATAAGTTCATTTTATTTCAGCCAAAGGCTGATAAGCCTACGGCTTAAATTCATATTACGCATTTAGTCGTAATCGTAATCTTAATCCTGCTCCTAATCGGGTAGGATTACGATTATGAGTCCCGACAAATCGGGACGATTTTATATGGTAAGGTGATTAGTTAAGTTTAGTTAAACAAAGGAAGCATTTAGCTGTGGAAAAATTTCTTTTAATATTTTCTTTTCTTATGATTGGCGGATTTATCCTCTATGTGAGAAATGAAAAACATTATAGCTATATCCTTCCATTAAAAGAATTATTATTGGAATCAATAATTTCAATCAAAGAGTTTTTTCTTTATGACAAAAGAAATTATAATCAACTCCTCTTCAACTCAAACACGTGTTGCAATAACCGAAGATGGAAACCTTGTCGACTTCTTTGTCGACTATCCTGAAAACCGTCGTATGGTGGGGGATATTTACCTGGGGAAAGTTGCAAGAGTTCTGCCCGGTATAAGAGCGGCTTTTATTGATATCGGGATGAAGCATGATGCTTTCCTTCATTTTTCAGATATAGGTGAACGTACCCAGCAATTCCAGGAAATGCTTGGTGATGATGATTCCGACGTTGATGATGATGATGAAAATCCTAACGATAAAGCAACCCAAACTGTTAAAACTCAAAGTGAACCAGCAAAAGAACAATTTACTGTCCCAAAACTCAGCAAGGGGCAGGATATTCTTATCCAAATAATTAAAGAACCGGTTAATAATAAAGGTGTACGTGTTACATCTTCAATTTCACTTCCCGGAAGATTCTGTGTTCTTCTTCCATTCGATAATAAAGTTGGAGTTTCAAAAAGAATATCCGACTTTAAAGAAAGAAGAAGACTAAGGTATATCGCAAGAAGTATACTTCCCAAGAATTATGGTTTGATTATAAGAACAGTTGCAAGAAATCAGACAGAAGAAGCGCTCCGCGATGACCTTAAGAACCTGATGAAAGCCTGGGCTGAAATTGAAGAAACTGCAAAATCTGAAACACCACCTGCATTGGTTTACCAGGATTTAAATACTACATCAAGCGTAATAAGAGATTTGTTTTCCTCTGATGTTTCAAAAGTTTTTATTGATTCAAAAAAATTATACAGGCAGATAAAAAATTATGTTCAGCTTGTGCAGCCTGGTGCAGCAGATAAAATAGAAAATTTCCGCACATCCGATTCAATCTTTGATTCATTTAAGGTTGAAGAGCAGATTAAAATGCTGATGGGAAGAAAAGTCCCTTTGCCAAGCGGCGGCTATGTTATTATTGAGCATACTGAAGCAATGGTGGTTATTGATGTTAACAGCGGCAGATATGCAAAAAGCAAAGAACAGGAACAGAATTCTCTTAAGACTGATCTTGAAGCTTCAAGAGAAATTGCCAGACAACTGCGGCTTAGAGATATTGGTGGAATAATCGTTGTTGATTTTATTGATCTTGAAGATGAAAGAAACAGGAAAAAAGTTTACGATGAATTAAAAAGGGAATTCAGGAAAGACAGGGCAAAAGTTTCAATTCTACCAATGTCTGATTTCGGATTAATTCAGATAACGAGACAGAGAATCCGACAGAATATTATGCAAGCAATGAAAGAAGTCTGTCCTTACTGCTTAGGTACGGGATTGTTAACCAAACATTCACATCTTGTTTATGATCTTGAAGACTTAATCAGGAAATTGAAGCGACAGACAAAAGAGAGATCTCTCACAATTAAATGCCATTCTATAGTTGCAGATAAATTGACTGAAGGTTTCCCCAAAACTATAACCAAACTACGCCTTAAATATTTTATTACTTTAAAAGTTCAGGCTGATGATACGATGCAGCCGGATAAATTTAAATTTATTTCCAGGAAAACCGGTAAAGAAATTATATTAGAGGCGAGTTAAGAAATATTAAAATGAAAAAAACGAAATTCTATAACGTTCATAAAAAACTTGGGGCTAAAATTGTTGAGTTTGCCGGATATGAAATGCCGATTCAATATTCTTCAATAATTGCAGAGCATAAAGCAGTAAGAAACTCGATTGGTGTATTTGATGTTTCCCACATGGGTGAAGTATTTGTTTCAGGAGATAAAGCTCTTGATTTTGTTCAGCATATTACGGTGAATGATGCTTCAAATCTAACGCCCGGGAAAGTTCAATATTCAGCTATGTGTTATCCCGATGGAGGAATTGTTGATGATCTCCTTGTTTACAGGTTTTCTGAAAATGAATTTATGCTTGTTATTAATGCATCAAATATTGATAAAGATTTTCAGTGGATGAATGATAATAATAGATTCGGAGTTAAGCTTGAAAACAGGAGTGATGAATATTCTTTACTTGCTGTCCAGGGACCAAGATCAAAAGAAGTTTTAAAGAAATTAACTAATGCCGATCTCAATAACCTTGAGTATTATTATTTTATCAAAACTCAGGTTGCAGGAACAGATATGATTCTTTCAAGAACAGGATACACTGGTGAACCTGGTTATGAATTATATTTTACCGGCGATGAAAAGAAAGCAGAAGAACTTTGGGATAAGGTTTTTGAAGCTGGAAACGAATTTGATATTCAGCCAGCAGGACTTGCAGCGAGAGATTCTTTAAGACTTGAAATGGGCTTCTGTTTATATGGAAACGATATTGATAAAACAACAAATCCTCTTGAGGCAGGACTTGGATGGATAACTAAACTTACGAAGAGTTATTTTATCGGGAAAGAAAAAATATTAGAAATTAAAAGTAAAGGTTTAACAAAAAAACTTTGTGGTTTGGTTAGTGAAGAAAAAGCTTTCCCAAGACATGGATATGATATTAACAGCAACGGAAAAATCATTGGTAAAGTAACAAGCGGAACCGTAAGCCCTGTCCTGGAGAAACCAATTGCATTAGGTTATGTAGATAAAGAATTTTCCAATGAAGGAAGTGAAGTCGGTATTTTAATCAGAGGGAAAGAAGTCCCGGCACGAGTTGTTAAATTGCCGTTTATAAAAAAATGATTTTTAAATATAAGTTAAGATATTCTTTTGTTAATCCTCTACGAGGATTTGGTAGTTATCCTGTATTAAATGTTTTTACAATAATTAAACCTCTACGAGGTTTGGTTTGAAAAATTCTTTTTGTGAATATTCTCTTGAATTTCTTTAGCATAATTTTTTGAAAATTTTAGAAACAACATCATCGTAGATGATGAATTATTGTAAAAATAAAATATCTATATCAAAATTATTATCCTCGTAGAGGATACATAAAATGTTTTGAGAAATATTAATTTTAATTAACACCTTTTACGTTTCAGATTAATATGAAAATAAATGTTCTCTTTTCTCCTCTCGGTGCAGATGAACTTTCATTTACAGGAAGGACAACTATCGTTATAGATGTTCTTCGTGCTTCAAGCACAATTGTAGCCGCACTTTCCAACGGTGCCCGTGAAGTTGTACCTGTTGCAACAGTTGAGTTTGCTGTTAAAGTTTCTGGTGGAATGTTTGGCGGGCAGACTTTGCTCGGAGGTGAAAGAAACACAAAAAAGATTGAAGGTTTTGCACTTGGTAATTCCCCTTTGGAGTACACTCCTGAAGTGGTAACCGGGAAAACAATTATTCTCTACACTACAAACGGCTCCAAAGCAATTGTAAAAGCAAAGTTTTCTGAAAATCTTTTTGTCTGTTCATTTCTGAATCTTGAAGTTTTAGCGAACCATCTGGTTAAGCTTGATAAGGATTTTGAAATTTTATGTTCAGGAAGAAATAATTATTATTCTATGGAAGATTCTATTTGTGCAGGAAAACTTGTTGCAGAAGTTCAGAAATTGAAAGAAGATGTTGAATTGTCTGATTCTGCCAAAGCGTGTATTGCATTAAATAAGTCTTTTGGCATAGATACTTTGAAGATGTTAAAAGAAACAGAACATGGAAAAATTCTTCTTGAGAATGGTTTTGAAGAAGACTTGAAATTCTGCAGTATGCTGAACATTTCCGGTATTATTCCATATTTTTCTGCTAATGTTCTTAAAGTCTGGCAAAATTCCAAAGAGAAGCAATAAGATTAACACGGTGAAAAGAAAATCTAAAATAAAACAAAACGGCAGCGGAAAGAATAAATCTATCTTTTCGGTTGATCAGAAGAAAAAAATACTTGGCATACTCCTTATCTTTTTCTCTTTTCTTCTTTTGTTAAGTATAGTTTCGTACTCCCAATTTGATGAAGCATATCTCTCAACTTTTTTTAATGATTTTTTTGATTCTATAAGCGGAGATAATGATTTTGGCGGTATAGGCAACTGGCTTGGAGTAATTGGCGCACACATTTCAAGTTTCTTCATCAGGTTAACACTGGGTATTTTCTCTGCAGTTATTCCATTACTTTTATTGATCTGGGGATTTGCTCTCTTTTTTAAAATCACATATAAAACATTAATAAAAACTTCTAACTTCCTTCTGCTTCTCGGATTAATCCTTTCTGCTTTTTTTGGACTCCTTAGAACAAACTATAATTTCTTTCCCGGAATGATTGAACTTTCAGGTTCTGTTGGAAATTATCTGGGAGAAGTATTTGGAAGACTTCTTGGCGGAGTTGGCAGTATTATTTTTCTTACAGGAAGTTTGGCAGCTCTTATAATTTTTACTTTTAAAATAAAACTTGATGGTATAATAGATTTTATAAAGAATGTATTTGAAAGTAATCTGGCTGGTAAAGAGGAAAATGCTGAAGAAAAAAGTTCAAATCTTTCTAAGATAAAAGAGCTTAATGAAAGCAAAAAGAAAAAGCGTGAAAAAGAACCTGCTCTAAGCGGAGCGGATTTAATGGATGAAGAAACAGAGGAACAAACAAGGATTAGAATTATTAGAAAAGATGAGCCGGCGCCGCAGACTAAGAATGTTATGCAGGAGGAAGAAGTAAAAAAAGTTGATCTTCAAAAAGTCGGCGAAATATCCGAACCTGAATATCATAAGGACGATGAATCTTCTTTGCCTAATCAATGGGAAGAAAATATAAATTATAAAAAGCCTTCCCTCGATCTCCTTGAACCAAATCCGCAGGAGGATTTTGTTGTTGCAGAAGAAGAGCTCAAGAGAAACGCAGAGCTTCTTAAAGAAAAATTAAAACTTTTTGATATTGAGATTCAGGATATTTCTGTAACACCGGGCCCTGTAGTAACTCTTTATGAAATTGTTCCTGCGCCGGGTGTAAAGATCAGCAAGATAGTTGGACTTGAGAATGATATTGCTCTCGCTCTTGCTGCAAGAGGAATAAGAATTATTGCACCTATTCCGGGTAAAAGTGCAATCGGTGTTGAAATACCAAATGCAGAAGCTTCATTAGTTAATGCAAGATCTGTTCTAGGCAGAATTTCGGAATCAAACTATGAACTCCCTATGGCATTTGGAAAAACTATAAGCGGTGATGTTTACATAACTGATCTTGCTAAAATGCCCCATTTGCTTATTGCAGGTTCAACCGGTTCAGGCAAAAGTGTTGGAATAAATATGATCATCAGCAGTCTGCTTTATTCTAAAGATCCTCTCGAAGTAAAGCTTGCAATGATTGATCCCAAAAAGATTGAGCTTTCTTTCTATAAAAAATTAAGAAGACATTTTCTTGCAGTTTGCCCTGACCTTGATGAAGAAATTATAACAGTACCACAAAATGCAGTTCTTCTCTTAAAATCTGTTGAAATGGAAATGGAGAAGCGGTACGATAAGCTTGCAAAAGCAGGAGTAAGAAATATTGTTGATTACAATAAAAAAGTTTCTGACCCTGCAAAGAAACCAAAAGATACGGATGGAATGAAACATCACTTGATGCCGTACATTGTAGTTGTTGTTGATGAGCTTGCCGACCTGATGATAACGGCAGGTAAAGAGGTTGAAGAACCAATTACAAGGCTTGCGCAATTAGCAAGGGCAGTAGGCATTCATCTTGTGCTTGCAACACAGCGTCCATCCGTTAATGTTATTACCGGAGTTATTAAAGCAAATTTCTCCGCAAGGATTGCTTACCAGGTTGCAACTAAAATTGATTCGAGAACTATTCTTGATATGAATGGTGCTGAGCAGCTTCTTGGTAAAGGCGATATGCTCTTTCTTCCTACCGGTTCATCAAAACCGATAAGAGTACAGAATGCTTTTATATCTACAGATGAAGTAGAAAAAATTACAAACTTTATTTATTCGCAGCAGGGATATTCAAAACCTTATTATTTACCTTCTATTTATGAAAAGAAGAAAGGTCCTTCAGGCGGTTTCCTTGCAGATCTCGATCCGATGTTTGAAGATG
>JAUSIA010000443.1 GCA_030648225.1 Ignavibacteria bacterium
CTTTTCCAATTACACCTACAGAATGAGCATCATCAATTAATATTCTTGCTTTATTTTCTTTGGCAATTTTGTTAAGTCTCGGCAAGTCAACAATTTCACCACCCGTACTGAATACACCATCACTGACTATTAGTTTTGCTGCATCTTTGGGAATTTTAGTTATAACTCTTTCAAGATCATTCATATCGTTATGCTTGTAACGTACAAACTCGGCAAGTGAACCTTTTGCCATAAGATTACCTGCAACGAGGCAAGCATGATTATCTTTATCTGAAACAATATATTCACCTCTTTGAACAAGAGTTGGAATAATACCTTGTCCTGTTAGATAACCTGTACTGAATAAAAGAACAGACTCCTGACCAAAAAATTTTGCTAATCTATCCTCCAATTCAATGTGCAAATCAAGAGTTCCGGTAAGGTATCTTGAGCCAGAACAGCCGGTACCATATTTCTCTACAGCTTTTATTGCAGCCTCTTTAACTTTTGGGTGAGCAGTAAGGCCAAGATAATTATTGGAACCAGCCATAATAACTTTTCTTCCTTCAATCTGAACGACCGGTCCTTCATTTTCTTCAATTGGCCTGAAGTAAGGGTAAAATCCTGCTTCTTTTATTTCATCAGCACGTGTAAATTCAAAGCACTTTTTGAAAAGATCCAACTTTCCTCCTAAGAAATGAGCGTAATAATTCTGCTAAAAGAAAATATATTTCTTAAATTTAGCCGTTCAATCTAAAATTAAATAGCTTTAGAATCAATTAAATTTAATATGGAAAACCAGTTAACAGCAGTTGTAACAGGAACCTCGGGATTTGTTGGAAGCCATCTTGTGGATTTGCTTCTTGAAAAAAATTATAAGGTAAGATGTATTGTCAGAAAAACCAGTAATCTCAGGTGGCTTAAAGGAAAAAATGTTGAGATTCATACCTGTGAATTAACAGATAAAGAAGGATTAAGAAAAATATTTAACGGTGCTGATTACATTTATCATGTTGCTGGTGTGGTTAAATCAAAAAAACCTGAAGGATATTTTAAAGGCAATGTTGAAACAACCAGAACCTTACTTGAAGTTGCTCTTGAGTTTAAGGATAAAATTAAAAGATTTCTAATTGTAAGCAGCCAGACAGCATCTGGACCATCTCCTTTAAATAATCCTGTAACTGAAGAAGCTGCCTGCAAACCAATTACAACTTACGGAAGAAGCAAACTAGCACAGGAAGAACTTGCAAAAGCTTATATGAATAAGCTGCGGATAACTATTTGCAGAGCTGCTGCAGTTTATGGTGAAAGAGATACAGAGATCTTTATTTTCTTCAAAACTTTCTCAAAAGGATTAATGACATCAATAGGGTTAAATGATAAGCAGGTTAGTCTCATTCACGTTGCGGATCTTGTAAGAGGTTTGTATTTAGCTGCAACATCTGAAAAATCAATAAATCAAACATATTTTATTACTTCAGAAAAATATTATACATGGAAAGAAGTCGGTGATGTTACATCCAATGTAATGAACAAAAAACCACTGAAAGTAAAAGTTCCGCACTTTATTGTTTTTATCATTGCGGCTATTGCACAATTCTTTTCGATGTTCAGCAGTAAAGCAGCAACATTAAATATTGAAAAGGGAAGAGATATTACACAGCCTGCATGGATAAGCGATTACAAAAAAGCTTACAATGATTTTGGTTTTAAACAGGAAATCTCTCTTGAAGAGGGAATTAAAAGAACTGTTAATTGGTATAAAGAGATGAAATGGCTTTGAATATGGAAGATGGAAAATGGGTGATGGAAAATGGAAGATGGAAGGAAATGTCATTTATATTCATTAAATCATTTATAGTTATTTGCCTACTGCTTACTGCAAACTGCCTACTAATTATTTAAGGCTCCTTCCGCAATCCAGGTTTTAACACCTCTTATTTGATTTTGAGTTAATGCACGATAAGGGGAACCAATTGGAGGCATAAAAGGAAATCCGGGACGTCCTTCAATTGTCCAGATCAACCTGCTATTATCAGGTTCATTAGGAACAACGATACTTGGATCTGCAACTGTACCAGACCATGTTGTTAAATCAAGACCAGCTTCTGTAGTTCCAACCCCGTGGCAATTTATACACTTAACATTAAAAATTGGTTGAATATGCTGTGAATAGCTTACATTAGATATAGGTATTTCTTTATCATCAATATTGGTTGATGTGTCATCGCAACTCACATAAAATAGCAGAAGACAAAGAGAAATTATTTTTTTCATATTTAAAAATTTTGTTTAACAAACTTACTTTCAATTAAAAAATCATCCAAGTCATTAATAAGACAATAAGTCTATTGATAAACAGCAGGGATGTATTTATTTTTATCATAAAGTCTGAAAATAAGTTCAAGAGCAAGAGTAGTTCTTAGTTCAAGAGTAAGTTCAAGTTCAAGAAAACATATTTCATTAACTTACACTTGAACTTGATCTTGAACTCGTTTACGGGGCTATAGCTCAGCTGGGAGAGC
>JAUSIA010000445.1 GCA_030648225.1 Ignavibacteria bacterium
ATTAAAGACTGGATTACATGGGGTGCTGGACCAAGAGCTTCTCAATACTTAATACTTGCAGCAAAAACAAGAGCAGTAATAGAGGGAAGATTCACTCCCAATATAGATGATGTAAAAACTGCAATGGTTCCCGTCCTCCGCCATAGGATAATTACAAACTTTAACGCCGAAGCCGATGGAATTACTTCTCTTGAAGTGATAAATAAGCTGATGAAAGAAGTTAATCCTTAATTTCACATCTATTCATAATTGCCTACTGGTAATTAAACTTTCCTCATTTATTTATTCCTTGCTTCTATAAAATCAAAAATATAAGTTGAGAATAGATAAACTAAACAAGGAACGAGGAATAAATGAAAACGCTTCTTCTGATTTTTACAATAAGTTCATTTGTTTTCACATTCACTTCTTGCCAAAAAACTGAATCTCCAACAGAATCAATTTCATTCACCGGAGGTGAGTATACTGGAACTTTTTCAGTTACATTCAAGAACTATCAAAATTCTTCACCCCTAACTCAAAATGGTAAAATATCAATAATGTTTTCTGATTCCAGTTATAATTATTCTGCTACAGTGGAGTATTCTTCAGAGGATTCTACCTATACTTTCTTAACAGATAGAGGATGTTATTCAAACACTGAAGATAAAATAGTAATGAATGATATTTCTTGGAAAAAGATGGACCCTCGTTGGCATAACAGTTTATATTTGGTTGATTCTTTTACAATTAAAATTGATGTAAATCAAATAGAAATTTTGCAAGATAATTCTTTCGCGAACTGGAAATTAAATCTTGTACTCAAAACTAATTGAGAAAGTTAGAAAAACAGTTATGAAAGCAAATTTATTAATAACACTCTTCATCGTGATAGTTGCTCTTTGCGGAGGGTGTGAAGTAAACCAACCCGATGAAAAGTCAGAATTTGAACCAGGTTATTACATTTTAAATGGTCAGGGTAAAACGGATCTTTTTAGAAGTAATACTCTCGTAGCAGTAATATTTGAAAACAATGTAACTCCTGAACAAGCTGATAGTATAGTTCGAATGTATGGTTTGGTACCAATAGAATTGTTTGATACAGTATCTTACGGAAAAGATTGGGATGAGCTAATTGAAGAGGATGTTATTGTAATGAAGTTACCTGATGATGCAAAACTTGATGATTATCTAACTACATTTCCAAGAAGCAGTAATCAGAAGTTTGGTGATATTACTGAAATAAAATTTTGTCTCCCTGTATTTGCTTTTGATAACAGTGGTAATCCTCGTAGCAGATTTATTATCAATGATGAATTAATAATATCAAGTAAAACTGACAGTTTGAATACTTTAGGAATTCTTGAACCATATAATGTAGAATTTATCAGAATGGGTTTGGGGGGAGAATACATAGTTAGAATAACTCACAATTCCCCGGCAAATAATTTAACAATATCAAATATGCTTTATAGTCATCCTGAATTTAACTGGGTAGTACCAAATGCTTACGCCAATATTAATAGATGGCCTTAAAAAGCAAGTCAATTGAAAAAATTATTACTGTTTGATAAAAAGAATATGATGAAAGTAAAATTTTTAGCTATTCCTATACTAATACTATTTCTCTTCTCTTCCTGCGATACAACCAATCCCGAATTCAATCCGGATAAAATTTTTATTGAAGTAAGAAACGGAACTCCCGATTCTTATGGTGAATTTGAAGTATTTAATTTTTCAAGCCAATCTATCTTTATTCATCATATTCAATTTCCTTCCTGTAGTTTTTTTACTTATTCAATAGAACAATTTACAGATTCGGGCCTGGTAAAATTATCTTTCAATGAAACTCAGGGAAAATGGATGATTCCGATTTTTAATCCTGATTCTGTATATCAATTTTGTGAACTGTATATGAATCCAATTGAATTAAAATCTTTTCATTCCTTTAAACAAAAGATAACGGGACTTGATCAGGTTGGTGAATTTCGTTTAACAATTTTTTATAGTCTCTCCGGTGTTCCTAATGCTTCTTATAATAAATTGATAGCCGATTATAAAGTTGGATATTAGTATCCAGCCAATGACAATTCAAACAAGCTAAGGAATTGGAATAAAACTGTTTTGTGTAAATATTGTTTGTAAAATCGAATAAAAATCAGAAAATATTGCACTCCTAACGGAGTGCAATTGTCTTTTGGGGATTATGTATTTCTACAAATATTAAGCTCCTCTGGAGTTTTTTACTAAGTTACCAGTTGGATTTCTTAACTCCGTTAGGAGTTAAATATTTATAGAAAAGAACCACCCCATATAAATCGAACTCCGTTAGGAGTTCAATATAAACAAGCAGTCAAATTATAGTCATAATTTATTTCATCACTTTGCCTCAACTTTAGCCTTTTGACTTTAATAGTATAGGAAATAAAATTTTCTTAAGATAGATTTACATTTAAACTTGTTGCTAAAATGAAAAAATCATACTTAACATCTTTATTCCTTTTCTGCTTTATTCTCCTTCCTCTTTCAGCACAAAATAAAGATTTCATCAAAGGTGTGGATGTCTCTGCTTTAAAACAGATTGAAGATAATAATGGTATCTATTATGAAAATGGTGTTCCGGGAGATGCATTAAACATCTTTAAAAATAATGGAATTAATTATATAAGGTTGAGAATATGGCATACAACTGAAGATGGTTATACAAATCTTGATAAAACTTTATTAATGGCGGAAAGAATTAAAGCATTGGGTTTAAAGCTTTTAATTGATTTCCATTACTCCGATACCTGGGCTGATCCCGGCTGGCAGTCAAAGCCTGCTGCCTGGGAGGATTTATCTTTTCAGATTCTTAAGGATAGCATTTATTATTATACATCTAATGTAATTACTGCTTTAAGGAATCAGAATACCCTTCCGGATATGGTTCAGATTGGTAATGAAATAGTTTGCGGAATACTTTGGGAAGATGGCAGAATTTGTGAATCCTATAATACCTTTCAGCAATGGGATCAGTTTAGCGAACTGGTTAAAGAAGGTATAAGGGGAGTAAAAGAAAGTTTATCTCCGGGAGATTCAGTTAAGATTATGATCCACATTGACAGGGGAGGAGATAATGCCGGCAGCCAATGGTTCTTTAATAATCTTATAGCACTGGGAGTTGATTTTAATATTATTGGTTTATCATATTACCCCTGGTGGCATGGGAATCTTAAAAATCTAAAATATAATCTGAATGATCTTGCTCTTAGATACAATAAAGAAATAATTGTTGTTGAAACGGCATACCCATGGACATTGGATTGGTATGATAATACACATAACCTTGTTGGTGATACAAGCCAATTGCATACTGGTTATCCGGCAACAGTAGAGGGACAAAAAAGTTTCCTTAATGATTTGATTGAATTGATATTAAAAATAAACAACGATAAGGGAGCGGGATTATTTTACTGGGCACCGGAATATATATCTGTTCCTGCTTTAGGATCTTCCTGGGAGAATCTTACCCTTTTTGATTTCAATGGTGAGCTGTTAGGTTCGATTGAAGCTTTTAATTTTGATCCGGCAGATATACAATATCCTCCTCAGACAGATTATTCATTTCATCTATATCAGAATTATCCAAACCCTTTTAACCCGGTAACAAGAATAAAATTTTCAATACCAGTCGCGGGTAACGTTATAATTAAAGTTTATGATATACTTGGGAATGAGATTAAAACTATTTTAGATGAATATAAAACTATCGGCACTTATGAAACAGAATTTGAGGCAGATAGTTTACCGAATAGTGTTTATTGCTACAGGATGATCTCAGGAGATTATTCAGTAACTAAGAAGATGATTCTTCTTCGCTAAGCCCTCTTCCTCTAAGGACGGTTTGTCGGGAGGCAAGTATATCATCCCTACGGGATTATAAAACCCAAATCCCGATAGGGATGAAATAATTATAGCAGCAAGTACCGCTAAATAATAAATAATTAAAATCCCTTTAGGGATGAAATATTTGTAGCAACAAGTAACCGCCAAATAATTAAAATCCCTTTAGGGATGATATATCTATCTCGATTTATGTAAATTTTAAATAGATGAAATCAAAGCATAAGAGAAAAAAATTATTCAATAAAAAATCAGGGATTTAAAATGTCTGCATACATAATTGTAGAAGTTGAAGTAAAAGATCCTGTAAAGTACGAGGATTACAAAAAACACACACCTGCTTCTATTGCTGTTTATGGTGGAAAGTTTATTGTACGCGGCGGCAAAGCAGAACTGATTGAAGGAAATCAGGAGCCAAAGAGAATTGTTGTTCTTGAATTTGAAAGTGCTGAAAAAGCAAAAGCCTGGTGGAATTCTCCTGAATACAATGAAGCAAAAAAACTAAGGTATGCTACTGCAGATTCAAGAATGATACTGGTTGAGGGAGTTTAACTATGTACAAAGAAGAATTAAAAAATATCAAGGCACCTATAAAGCAAAAATA
>JAUSIA010000446.1 GCA_030648225.1 Ignavibacteria bacterium
GAATTGCTAATTGATATTTTGTAAAGATATACCACCGTGTGGAGCTGCAGCGCCCTCCGTGTTTTTAGTACACGCTGCAACCCCACAAGCGGCAGGTATTGGAGTCACGGCTTTTTATTGCCAATAAGTATGCCGTTAAAAATCTAACTTTTTATTATCTATTCTTTAGCTTTTTTAATTTTATTTAATTCGTTTTGAGAGTGCAACTCATTCTGAGATATGAAAAGTATAAATATTTTTCGTGATGATGCTAAATATTTGTTGGAACTTCGATAGGTTTTTCAATCCACTTCTTATGAAAAGCAGCTACACAATTATTTAAATGAATCTTTTCTATCAGAAGTGAAATTCTGAATGAAGTTGTTGTAATACCAAAAGGTTTAATACCCTGACTGTTCAGCAGTTCCAGGGTTGATTGAAGCATTGAATTATCCCGGTTTAATCCTTCTCCAATTAAAGAAACTGCACAAAGCCCTTCAATAAAAGAAATTTTATTCTTGAATTTATTTGATAATTCAGTTTTTCTATTCTCCCAACCGATAATATTCTTTATAGAAATAACAAACGATATTTTAGAATCTGAACCAGTCTCTTCAGGAGAAACAAAATTAAGTTCTTTAATCTGAACCTGGTGTTGTTCCAAATAGATAAGTAAAGATTCAAAACTCAAAATTGAATCAATGATTAATGAGATTTTAACAACATCATTTTCATGAACAACTGCCTTAACTCCAGCAGAAATTTCAGGTTTAAGAAGTCTTACGATTGTTTCTTTGCCGGGATTAAAAGTACTTCTTGCATAAAGAGTAATTTGTGCTTCCTTAGCAAACTGAACTGCCTGAGCATTTAACACCTTTGCACCTGCCATGCTCATTTCCTGCATTTGCTGATAAGAAATTTCAGGAAGGTGCTGAGCATTTTTAATAAATGAAGGATCTGCTGAATAAACTCCATCAATATCGGAATAGATTTCACATCTTTCTGCATTTAAAGCTGCAGCAAGTGCAACAGCGGAAGTATCTGAGCCTCCCCTGCCTAAAGTTGTTATCTCTCTTTTATAGCTTACTCCCTGGAAGCCTCCTATTACAACAACATTTCCATTTTCAAGCTCATCTTGTATCCTAAAAGGCCGCACTTCGATAACTCTTGCATCAGTATGGCGGTCGTTTGTTATAATTCCTGCCTGGGAACCTGTAAGGGAAATAGCTTTAACTCCCAAATCATTCAAAGCTATGCATAGCAAAGACATTGAAATTCTTTCACCGGTGCTAAGAAGCATATCAATTTCTCTTCCGGGAGGATCGGAGGATAAATTTTTTGCAGAATCTATAAGTGAGTCAGTAGTTTTCCCCATTGCGGAGACAACCACAGCAACATCGTAACCTACCTTTTTAACTTCAGCTATTAATGAAGCAACTTTTTTTATTTTGTCAATATCAGCTAAAGAACTTCCGCCATATTTCTGAACAATAATAGCCATCCAAAATCAAAGCTTTCTTAACTCTTCCATTAATTGTGTTTTAATTTTCGTCTTCTCATCAACTTTTTTAAGGAACTTTGCGGGGACGCCGGCAACAACTGTATAAGGTTCAACATCTTTTACAACAACAGAACCTGCTGCAATAACTGCTCCCTTCCCTACTTTAATCCCTTCTAGTACAACGGCATTTGCACCGATTAAAACATTATCTTCAATTATAACAGGGGCTGCACTAGGAGGTTCGATTACTCCAGCAAGAACCGCTCCTGCACCAATATGGCAGTTCTTTCCGACTATTGCTCTCCCGCCAACCACAACATTCATATCAATCATAGTTTTCTCACCAATAACAGCTCCGATATTTAAAACTGCACCCATCATAATTATGCAATGATCTCCAATTTCAACCAAATCCCTTATAACTGAACCAGGTTCTATTCTTGCATTATATTTTTTAAGATCGGCGAGTGGAATTGCGGAGTTTCGTCTGTCATTTTCAATTCTGTAGTTGCTTATTAAGTCTTTATTCTTTTTATAAAAATCATTGAACTCTTTTAATTCACAAAAAAGAACTCCAAAATTTTTCTCACCATAAAAATCAAGATTATCAAAATTTATTTTCTCAAGATTACCTTTTAAGTAAACTCTGCAGGGAGTTTTCTTTTCAGCATTTGAGATATAATTTATTATTTCGTATGAATCCATATTTAACTGCCAAAGATTACTTCTTTAAAAGAATAAAAACCATTTTTCTTTTTTAAAACAAATTCTGCAGATTTCAAAATACCTTCCGCAAAAGTCCTTCTTGAGATAGCATGATGAGTAATTGAAATAGTATCACCTAATCCGCCAAAAGTAATTGTATGATCGCCAACAATATTTCCTAATCTTAATGATGAAATGTTAACAGGCTTTGAACCAAGCTTATCTTTTATCATTAATGCTGTACCGGATGGTTTATCTTTTTTAAATCTATGGTGCGTCTCAGAAATTTCAACATCCCAATCGTTTAAAACATCATTTGCCATTTCAGTTACCTTAAGAAGCACCTGAACACCTATGGAAAAATTAGAACTTTGTACGACAGGAACATTTGCGGACAAGTCTTTAAGCTTTTGTAATTCATTTTCTGTTAGGCCAGTTGTAGCAATAACCAAAGGGATATTAAACTGCTTTACAAGTTCTATCGTTTTAATAAACGCCGAAGGAAGTGAGCAATCTATTAGTAGTTGAGGAACATCATTCTTTACTTCTTTATTACTATCAAGCTCATAGACCAACTGATGCCTCTTCTCATTAAATACATTTATTACTTCCCCTCCAAGTCTCCCTGTACTTCCTATTAAGCCATATTTAATAATTGACTGTACCAGTTGAAACCTTAAAGTTTTTTCATTTCATCAATAAGCAGTTGTTCCGATTTTTTATTAACAGGTGCAAGAGGAAGCCTTAACAGGTTTTTACTTAAACCCATCTGATACATTACAAATTTTACTGGGGAAGGTGATGTTTCAACAAAGAGAAGATTCATCATCCTTAAATATTTATTATTTAATCTTTGGGCATTTTCAAAATCATTATTCAATATTGCATCAGTAATTTGTTTCATCTCTTTCGGATATGGATTTGAAAATACACTTACAACTCCATCTCCCCCAAGAGCCATAATAGGAAGGGCTTGATCATCGTTTCCTGAAAGAACACTTAGCGAATCCGGTTTAATAGAAAAGAGATGTGCGATCTGTGAAATATTTCCACTAGCCTCTTTTACAGCAACAACATTTTTACATTCATTGTGAATTTTTACAACTGTTTCAGGTAGTAAATTCATAGCTGTTCTCGAAGGAACGTTATATAGTATTATAGGGAGTGTTGTTCTTTCCGAAATATATTTGTAATGCTCAACCAGGCTTTCCTGCGTACCTTTGTTGTAATAAGGATTTACAATCAGCAAACCATCTGCTTTATATTCTTCAGCAATTTTGTTAAACTCAACTACCTTCTTTGTGTCATTAGTACCTGTTCCTGCTATAATTTTTGTTTTACCTGCCGCAGTCTGAATACCGGTTTCAATAATCTTTCGTCTCTCTTCAACAGATATAACCGGTGATTCGCCGGTTGTTCCAAGAAGAATAATTGCATCTACACCACCACCGATTTGAAAATTGATAATCTTTTTTAAGTCATTGTAATCAACATTATAATCTTCATTGAAAGGTGTAATGAGAGCTGTGCCTGTTCCTTTAAACATTATGATTTCCTTTTAAATCGCTTTTGCAAAATATACTAAAACTGATATGAATTATAAATAAATAGTTTTTGTTTAATCAGATCATTCACTAAGACAACCTCAATATTCTTTACTTATACAACGAAAATTTTTGCAAGTAATTTTTTACTTTAATCTAAGACTATCAGTTGAAAGAAATTTTGATGGTTTAAATTATCTTAGATATTACGATTTTCAATAATGATGATGCCTTCTGATGAAAGCCGAATTCTGAAAAGAGTCCGGCTTTTTTATTTTAAAATTGAGATTGAAGCAAATTCAATTTTGTAGTATCTTTAAACACAATTCTTAAAGTAAATATGCACCCGTAGCTCAATTGGATCGAGCATCTGACGGAGTTTATCCCGATGAAAATCGGGAGATCAAAAGGTTGATGGTTTGTCATTAAAATAAGTTCTTAAATAAATTGCACCCGTAGCTCAACTGGATAGAGCATCTGACTACGGATCAGAAGGTTCGGGGTTCGAATCCCTGCGGGTGTACTAAAAAATCCTCAAAACAATCTAAAATCAAATCTTTTCTTCTCCCCTTTCCCTCTGCCATCACATTTTCCTTTGTACCGACTTATGTACCGACTTTACATAATACTGATAAAAGGAGGACAAAATTACAGTCTCAACCGGACTCATAATTTTATGCTCCTTTCATTTAATCTTAATCGTAATAGCTAAGGTAAGATATATTATTAGTAAAATAATTATCAGTAAGAGGTGTCAGCTCTCTTTGTGTTCTTGATTCTATTTCTTTTTTCAGAACTTTAGATATTTCTTTCCTGGTTGGAAAAAGAACTTTCCTCTTTTCTATATAGAAATAATTTAATGCTCTGTTTCCATTAACTTCAATTTCTACCAGTTCTTTCCCATTATTAATTTCACCTTGATATCTTCCTATTTGTATTTTCTTATCAATTTTAAATTTAACATAATCATCTTTTCTTAACTCAAGAAGTTTGGTTATATACTCTTCTTTTATTTTATTCTTATGGGAGAAAGAAATTAATTTTTTATTAAAAATGTTTCTGTTATCAAATGTAAATTCAGCGGTTTTTAATAATCTTATAAATTCTTTAGCTGATAATTTTCTCACATGAAAATCATTCTCTACAAGCTTTCTCCAACTCGTGGAATATATCCTGATATTAAGATCTTTTATCCATTCACTAAATATTTTTCTTATAGGTTTCATCTTTTATTCTCAAAATGTTTAGGTATGAATTTAATATTACCTTCTTGCTTAGTTGTTGATTTTTATCATACGTAAAATTTAATGTGCAATTAGACATCTTCTTTAGTTCGAATCATTTAACAAGAAAAAGAGTAGATTTGAAATTCTTTTCAATGATCTTTATCTGTGATATGAATAACGTAAGATTAAGATATACCAGATTTAAAGATATCCGGTATATCTAACTTTTCATATACATTTTTCATTAACAATATTTCACAATTCTTATTTTTTATTTATCTTCCATCTTAAAGTTTTGTTCATTAAATAGATCATAAAAATATTTTAGAACCCCTTTTCTCAAGGGGAGTTTAATAACGGAGGGTTCAAATGCTTAAGCTAAATCATCTCGATTATTACCGTCTTCCCTGGAATTTAACTGATAATTCAATCTCCTGGCTTGAGCCAACAGCAGCATGTAATCTTTCCTGCGATGGATGTTATCGAAAAAATGAAAAGAACAGTCATAAGACTATGGAAATGATAAATGAAGAGCTTGATATCTTTACGCGATTAAGAACTTGTGATGGTGTTTCAATTGCTGGGGGTGATCCCTTAATGCATCCCGATATAATTGAAATAGTGAAATCTGTTAAGCGAAGAAATCTTAAACCAATTATTAATACAAACGGTCTTGCTCTTACAAAAGAACTTCTTCACGAATTGAAAAAAGCCGGTGTTTTTGGTTTTACATTTCATATTGATAGCAAACAAGGAAGACCTCACTGGAAAGATAAAAATGAACTTGAGATTAATGAGCTGCGGCTTCATTATGCAGAAATGCTTGCAGAAGAAGGTGGTATCTCCTGCTCTTTTAATTCTACTGTATATGAAGACACAATGCAGTATATACCGGGAATAGTTAAATGGGCGCAGGAACATATTGATATTGTGCAGGTGATGGTTTTTATTCTTTACAGGGCTGTTAATAATGCAAAAGTTGATTTCTATCTTGGTCCTAAAAAAATTGATATGGGACAACTTGTTTACAATGAAGAAACAACTGAGAGAACAGATATTAAAGCAGAGGAAGTTGTTGAACTTCTCAGAAAGAATTATCCGGATTTTGATCCTTGCGCTTATTTAAACGGTTCTGAAAAACCGGATTCATTCAAATGGTTGTTGTCCGGAAGACTTGGAAGAAAAAATAAAATATATGGTTACGTTGGAAGCAAGGGGATGGAAATTATGCAAACATTCTATCATCTCTTCAACAATAAATATCTTGCTTATGCAAGACCTAAAGATGCTCACAAAGGCAGATCAATGCTGCTGCTCAGTCCTTTTGATAAGAAATTAAGAAAGACATTCTTCAATTATTTCAAAAATCCTTTTAACGTTTTCAGAAAATTATATTATCAATCTGTAATGATAATCCAGCCGGTTGATTTTCTCGAAGATGGTTCACAAAATATGTGCGATGGCTGTCCCGATATTACTGTGTGGAATGGAAAGCTTGTCTGGTCATGCAGGATGGAAGAACAGCTTAAGTTTGGAATGAATGTAAAAACGTATCCTAAGGGGTTTATGAATTGAAATTCTTATTTAAAGAGCAAATTATAGTAAAGATGTCACCTTCAACAAAAGATGACATCTTTGTAACAGAACTTTTTATCGTTGTGGCGGAAGAGGATACTGACCTCGTATTGTGTAAATATTATCCTTATGAGCCTGGAAATATTTTGTAGTGGCTGCAAAAGATCCAGGATTTCTCTTGTTAACTCGACTAACATACTCATCCCAGAATTTATCAAATGAAGCCATATCTTTTGCTGTATACCAAAAATTAACGTTCCATTCATCTCCCCAAGCGTGATTGAACTGTCCCCATCCACTTATCATTCCTTCATCAACCAGCTCTTTAAGAATGGGTGCAAATACTGAGTCAACCATTTTGTTGACTTTTCCAACATCAGCCAGCGTAACCATGTTAAAGCTTACAATAAGCAAGGGCTGTTCATTATTCTGAGCGAAGCTATTTCCGCCGAGAAAAACAAATGCAATGAAAATTATTGCAAAGATTTGTGATAACTGCCTCATAGAACTTACTCCTTTTATTTTGTTTAAGATTTTTTTAAGAACACACTATTATGAATTAAACTTATTTAGTTGATTTGTTTTTCATTTCAACCAGAATGAGTTCAAAGGGTTTATCTCCAACATTTTCAGGCAAGTGTTTTCCTGCAGGTGTCCATAAGGTCATGCCTGCTTTTGACTTGTTGTCTTGAGTCGTTCCGTCAGGTAAAGTGAATTTGCCATTGATATCAGTCAAGAATATCGCTACAGCGTTAGGGTGTTCATGCATTACCGATTTTTCTTTAGGTCCATAAGTAATTCTTAATACACGAATCTGATCATTTTCAAATTCAACTTTGTAATGTTTAGGATCTACTTTTACGGCGTCCTGTGCAAAGCTGTATCCGGATAAAAGTATCACTGCAAATAGCACAGTGAATATTGAAAGTAACTGTTTCATAGCACTAACTCCTTTTTTGATTGTTAAAGAAAATATTTATTTATTGATTAATTTCTTCATTGCTTTGTTTCTGAAGGTTGCATCATTGTAAATCCAAGCTGTTCCATTAATGCCTGGTTGTCAAAAGAAACAATTTCCCTAGTTAATTTACCATTAGCGAAATGCAGGATAGATATTCCCCAAATTTTTATTTGCTTTCCTGTTGGAGGCATTTCACCGGGACCGGTATTTGTTCCAGTAAGAGTCCAGCGAAAAGTTATTTTATTTTCAGCATATATTTCCTCATCAATTGTTATTTTCAAATCAGGAAAGGATGCTCTAAACGAATTTATTACATTTTTAATACCATCCAGACCATTAACATCGGGTAATTGGTTTGCAGTTCGCACAACATTTGAATCCCAAAGCTCAGCAACTTCATCGAGATTTCCGTTATTCCAGATTGCAATGCCCTTATCCAATAGTGGTTTCAGTTCCACAGATGGATCAGGTTTTTGCTGCTGGCATCCTGCGATAAAGACAAATGTTACTATCAGAATAGAAATATTTAAGAAAAGAACTTTTCTTATTAATGTTTTCATTTTAATTCTCCTTCCGGTAAATCCCGGCTTTTATTATTTTAAAACATTGGTGAAAAATGTAAGTTGACAATCAACCATTTGCCATTCTGTTTTATTAATGTTGTACTATTCCTGCCGCTTTGAGTTGTTATAGCTCCATCTTTACCAACAACTGTAAAAACGAAGTAACCGTTAACAACGGCAGTATTTTCATTAAATATCCTGATTGAATTTTGCTGTTGTCTGTAAGTAACCAACGGCAAGGAGCCAAAACTGTTAACAAATTCCATCCAATGAGGTTTACCTATATGAAGCAGCGGCGTTGAAACTCCTGTAAATACCTCGAGGTCATCTGCTAAGTATGTAAAGTAAGTTTGATTGTCTTTGCTGTTAAATGCATCCCAAGCTTTATTAATAACAGCCCCAACATCTTCCCTGTCTCCCGCAAAGGTGCTGCCTGCTAATACAGCAAACAGAAAAAATACTACAACTAATTTGAACTGTTTCATAACACATCTCCTTTTTGATTATTAAAGAAAATATTTATTTGATTTTTAATTCATCGGTTTTAGAGATATTTCACGTATATACTTTACCCCTAGAAATGTTCTCATATCAAAACGCTTAGCCATCAAATCACGTATCTTATCTTCATCTTTGGTTTTAAAATGTTTTTCCTGAATTTCTTTCATCTTATCCGCATTACCCTGATTATAATCAAGAGCATCGCCAAAACTCTTGTAAATAAATCCAACAGCTACATCCCAGTCATCCGGGTTTGATGGCTGATTCAGAAGTACATAGTAGTCAAGAATAAGTCCTTGCTTTTTTGCCTCTTCCTGTTGCGGCAGGAAATTCGCACGAAGATATTTCATATAGGTATCAAACTGACCAGGGTTAGTTCTATAAAAACTTACAACGCGAGCGTTTCCTTCCGTATAATGTTCCTGAGCAAACGCAGATGCAACAAGAACAAGAAAAAACATTGGAACCAACAACACTTTGAACTGTTTCATAACACATCTCCTTTTGATTTTTTGAAATTGATAATTAATATTCAAACCTTTATAAAATGAAGTAATCGTCTCGCGTTTGAAAAATATATTATTTGGTTTTATGTGCTTCCAATTCTATCTCTATCATAAATTCCGGCAATGCCAGACCTTTTACTTCTAACCATGTACCTGTTGGGTAATTCTTCTTATAAATTGTATTGCGATAGCCAGACTGTTTTAAAAACTCAGCCATATTTGTTGTAAAAATATTTTCAACAACTACATCATCGAAGGAATAGCCGTAATGCGCTAACACTTTGTTTAAGTCAGAATAACAATTTTTCATTTGTTGTTCCAAATTTCCTATAGCGGTTGGACTACCCGAATCATCCATACTAACTGCACCGGATATTAATAAGTCGTCGCCAATACGTACTGCATGTGAGTAACCGTAGTTCTTTTCAGCCTCTGGCCGTAAAAGGAAATACTCGTGGGTATCAGTTTCAACATGCTGCGTGCTGCTATCTTCAACCTGATTGTCTTTGCTTGTGCAAGATGAAAGTAGTAAAGCCAAAGAGAACAGAAAAAAAGCTGCGTTATACTTCATAATATATCTCCTGTTTTGTTTAGAATGAATTTATTTTAATTTCTAATTTGTTTAGTTACATAAAAACCGTTGAAACGGTTACAAGAAATTGTGTATCATATTATTAGCCCACGACTTAAGTCGTGGGTTAATGAGAAAAAAACAAAAGTTTCAAACCGTTTTAACGGTTTACAATGACAAGTGGTCAAATTGAGTTAATCATTAACTGGATCAAGAGCAAAATTTGCATGAACAAGTTTCCAGCTGCCATTTGTTTTAAGATAGACCCTTGTAGATTTAGCTTTGCTGTTTCTAACCTTCCCATCATTGTCCTTTATAACACCGGCAAAGTTGTATGTCAATACTGCTACATCACCGTAAACCTGAACTTTAGGATTAAGCATTTCATCAGCAAGTGAAGTCCCGCCCATACTATTTGCATCGGAAAGGTTAAAATTTTTGGTTTTTCCCTCTATACGAGTTGAATAAGCAGGATTGAATTCAGTATAATCATCTGAAATATATTTATTTCTCACAGCCATATCTTTTTCATTTTCTGCTTTCCAGATTTTATAGGTTAGTGCAATCACCTCGTCTTCAGCAGAAGGCACAGGAGTTTGGGCAAATAAACCAGTAGAAAAACTGAGGATTAGAAAAGTTATTATCACGAAAGAAGTTGTCTTTAGAGATTTCATTATCTCTCCTTTTTTAATAATTGATGAATTAGTTAATTAACCTTTAGGTTGTTCCAGTTTTAGTTCCGAAGCCTTCTTCATCGCTGCCATAGCCTTGGAACCATTTTGTGAGCGTGCATTTACATGCTCGTCAGTGTGCTTTTATTGCTAGAAAAACTATAAGACACAAAATTAATTTAATGATTCTTTTTTCAAAGAAATGTAAAAGTTTTAGGCACATGCCAGATATTACTTAGTAATGTAGTAACAATTTAAACTATCACATATTAAAATGCACCTATTATTTTTAAGTGCGGGAAATGAATAACCTGTACTTGCAGAAAGGACCAAGTTTAGGTTTAGATATTACTTCATTAGAATATTTTTAAAACAGCTTCATTTGATTTTTATATTCAGAAACTCTTCTATCTGCAAGCTCAACATATTTTTCGTTAGTGTCATAGCCGATATAATTGCGTTCATTTTTTGCTGCAGATAAACTCGTCGTTCCGCTGCCTAAAAACGGATCTAAAATTACATCCCCTTTGAATGAGTATAATTTTATCAAACGATTAGGAAGTTCTTCAGGAAATGGAGCGGGATGCCCGATCATTTTTGCAGATACTGCCGGAAATGTCCATACACTTTTAGTCCATTCTAAGAATTCTTCTTTTTCAATCGTGCTTTCTTTACCTTTTGCATTATGTGTAAAATTATCTTTCGAAAAAATTAAAATGTATTCATGAATATCTCTTAAAACGGGATTAGCCGCCGAAAGCCAGCTACCCCATGCCGTTGATGGGCTTGCACTTGATGCTTTATTCCAGATTATTTCACCTCTCATATAAAAACCGGTCTCCAGCATATCTTTTATAATATAGCTATGCAAAGGT